>JANMSU010000085.1:0-7968 GCA_031389835.1 Chloroflexota bacterium | reverse complement strand
GAGCAGGTCGAGCGGACTCACGAACGGCCACACCCGACCGCGCGCCCAGATGGCCACCGAGGACGTGTGCCACTCGAGCTGGCCGGGAAGCAGCTCGTCGTGCAGCGCGATCATGTCGCTGTCGCTCTGGAACAGGTGGTGGTAGTACCGGTCGATCCATACCCCGTTGCCCAGGTCGAACGCGCTCGCCTGACCCGAGACGTCGGGCCACTTCTCGTAAAGCGTCACGGGATGTCCGCGGCGCGCGAGCTCACGGCCGGCGACAAGTCCGGCCACGCCTGCGCCGACGATCGCGACCCGCCTGGGCACCAGCGCACAGGATGCGCGAATCTGTGCGGCGATGCGCGCTCGAGTCGTGACGTTCGGCCTTCTCGCCGCGGTGGCCCTTGCCGTCGTGGTGCCGAACCACCCGGCCGGTCGCGTGCCGGGCGAGGACGCCGGTGTCTTCTTCTACATCGCCTCTCTGATCCTCGACGGCGGCACACCGTACCGCGATGTCTGGGACCACAAGCCACCGCTGGTGTATGCCGTCGATGCGCTCGGTCTGGCTCTGGCCGGACGCGAGGGCGTCTGGGCCCTGCAGCTCCTCGCGCTCATGGTCGCGGTCTTCGCCGGCTACGTCGCGATGACGCGCAGTTTCGGGCCGCGTGCGGCCCTGGTGGGCTCGATCGCGTGGCTCATCGCCGTGCCGAGGCTGTATCTCGACAACGGCCGACAGACCAGCTTCGCCGAGCTTTTCGGCCTGCCATTCCAGTTCCTGATCCTTCTTGTCGTCGCGACGGCTCCGCCGGGGCGCGTGACGCCGCGACACGTCCTGGCCGGCGTGTTCGCCGGCATCGCCTTCCTCGCCAAACCAACGCTCGTCGCCATCACCCTGGCTTACGTTGTAGTCGCGGCATGGCACGCGCGACGGTCGCCGCGGTCCGCGCTCGCGGTGCCGCTGGCGCTCGCTGTGGGCGCGGTCCTCGTCATGGCGATCGCTGCGATCGCGCTGAACTCGCGCGCGGCGCTCAGCGACGCGATGGATCAGGTGTTCCGCTACAACGCGGCCTACGCGTCCTTCGCCCCCCTCGACAGTCGACTGTCGGCGATACCGCAGGGCATCCGGCTCACGCTTCCTTCAGGTCTCGCCCTGGTCGCGCTCGGCGCATGGCTGTACGCGATCGTTCGTCGTGAAGCGGCAGCGACACCGCTGCTGGCGGTCGCGGTCGTCGCGCTCCCTCTCGAGATGCTGCTTTCCACCTCGGGCCGCGCGTATCACTACTACTTCCTGGCGTGGCTGCCGTCGATGGCGGTGCTCGTGGCTTACGCGGCGCGAGCGACCGAACGACGACTCCCAGCCAACGCCACGACCGTCCTGTTCGCGGTCGTGCTGGTGCTCATGAGTTTTCTGCCCGCGCTGCTCGTCGCCCGCCTCACCACCATCGGTGACGACGGCTCGCTGCGGGCAGCGGCGTCCTATCTCGCCGCGAACAGCCGCCCGAGCGACACCGTGTTCATCTGGGGTTCACGCACCGAAGTGCTCCTACTCGCGGACAGGCGCGCGCCGACCCGGTTCGTATACCAGTACGCCCCCTTCTATACGCGCGGCTACGGGGAGCTACGCCGCATCGACGAGCTGCTTGTCGCCCTAGCGAGCGCGCCCCCGGTCCTGATCGTCGACGCTTCCGCCGGCAGCTTCGTCACGCCGCCACTGGACCGCGCGGCGTTCCGCTCCTGGACGTCGCCCGAGCCGCAGTACACCGTGCCCCCAGAGACGGAACGAGTCATCGACCTCGTCGAGGCGCGCTACGAACGCGCGGGTGACCTACCTGGGACCGGTTGGCCGGTGTATCGACTAAGAACGCCGTAGGACGACACGGCGCTGACTCGCGAACACCCCTGGCAGCGCCATCACCAGGACGGTGTCGATCGCGTCGAGCACTCGCAGGGCGAGCTCCGGAAGCGGGACGTATGGACCCTCCGAGGTGATGCCGCCGGAATTGAAGTGGATGAAGAATTCCGACCGGCTTGTCTCGACCATCGTGAACTGCGAGTACGCCGCGAGAAAACGTTCGGGACGATCGAAGAGCAGATTGGGGATCGCGCAGTTCGCGCTCCACGGATCGGCAGGGTCGTTGCACGGCCGCGTCGGATCGAACGGGTCAGCGCCGAGGTCGTAGGCCTCGTGTCCAGTGAGTCGGATCGCCAGGCGTGTCGTGAGGGAGCAGTCGCACTCCTGTATCAGAAGGTGCCCGCCCGCGCGGAGCACGCGCGCAGCCTCGCGGAAGAACCGGTCCGGATACGCGAGGTGATGTATGACGTTGTTCACGATGAGCACGTCGACGCTCGCGTCGGCGTACGGCATCCGCAGCGCGTCCACGACGCGTTTGACCCACGGCCGCGGCTCCGTGTCGGTGAGCTCGAGGGTGCCGGCTCTCAGGAAGTACTCCGAGAACCCGGCGCCGCAGCCGAGTTCGACAGCGTGCGTCTCCGGACCGAGGTAACGCTGCATCCAACGGATGCGCTTGCGTAGCACGTATCTGAGGTTCGCACCGCGCCGGGTCTCGTAGGCGCGCCGCGCGCGCTCGACGTCCCCTGCGTGACGGACGATCACTCGTGGGGGCGAAGGAGCACCACGTCGTGTACGAACCAGGTGGTGCGTCGCGCGACGATGTCGAACGATCCGTCAAGGAGCCTGTTCAGCATCGCAGGAGAGAAGGCGTGAACGTGCCACTCGCTCTGATGTTCCTCGACGTCCCCGGCGATGACCCGAAGAAGCCCGAAACGTCGCAGCAGCGCCTTCGCGCGGAGCTTCCGCGACTCGATAGGTACGGACAGCACGACTCGAGTGGTGGGCGTGCAGAGCGCGCGTATGTGCCGGAGCACGGTCGCTGGGTCTTTCGTGTGCTCGAGCATCTCCGAGCACAGGACCACGTCAAATTCGCCCGGCCGAAAGGGAAGACCGCGCTCCGCGTCGACGTGATAGAGCTCCACGTGCCCTCCGCGGAGCCGCAGCTCGGCATCGCGCAGTGCACGGATCGAGATATCGATCCCCACGAGACGCCTGGTCGGAGGGACGGCCACGAGCAGTCCGCCCGCTTCGCAGCCGATCTCGAGGACGGCGTCATCCGGAGTGATACGTGCGAGGTCGATCACCATCCGCACTCGTGCGAGCTCGATCTGCCTCGAGAGGCCGCGCACGTACGGCGTCGGGTGCTCCGCGTACATTGCGTCGTTCCACTCCGCTCGGGCGGCGTCGACCTGGCCGCGTGGCTCGATCGTCATCAGTGCGAAGGCTACTCGACTACGCTGGCAGTCGGCCCCACACGATGCGCGTCACGCCGATGATCGCGAGCGCGGCGGCGGTCGACCACGCCAGCGCAGATACCAGCGGCGCGCCGAAGTCGGTGCCGGACTGCGCGGCGTGGAAGAAGATCGCAACGAATGCGACATAGCTCGTGCGGTGGATCCAGGTCCAGAGCGTGTTGTTCATGCGGCGCTTGAGCCAGCTCGTGACCGTGACGACCATGATGATGTCGAACGCGATCGTCCCGAGCCCGATGGGAAGGAAATACGGTGCGTACGGATTGACGAACGGGACGACCACGTCAATCGGACGGATCTGCGCGGTCTTATCGAGAAGCAGCGCGACGATGTGCGCGAACACCAGCGGCAGCCACAGCGGCGTCGTGAAATCGTGCAGCTTGCGGATCGCGCGATTAGACGCGAGAAAGTCGAGCACGGATGTCCGCAGCGCTTCGCCGGAGAGGACCGCGATCGACAGCACCGCGAACGCTGTCAGGCCGGTGATGCGCGCGAGGAACCAGAACGTGAGGTCATCCATCGCTCGGTAGCCTATCGGCGCGACCGGGCCGCCAGTACGACGGCCGTCCGGTGACGGTACGCTCACCGGCGCCGTGTCAACCGCGTCGCTGTGGCGACATGCCGATTTCCTGAAGCTCTGGACCGGTCAGACGATCTCCGAGTTCGGCTCGGTCGTGACCCGAACGGCCGTTCCCCTCGTCGGACTGCTCGTGCTGGGCGCGGGACCGAGCGAGATGGCGCTACTCGTCGTAGCAGCCTCCAGTGGCGTACTCGTGGTCGGCCTGATCGCTGGCGCGTGGGTCGACCGGCTGCCACGCCGTCCGGTGCTGATCTGGACGGACATCGTGCGGGCTGGATTGCTGTTCTGGGTCCCGGTCGCGTACGCCCTCGGCGTCCTCCGGATGGAACAGCTCTACATCGTGGGGTTCGTCGAAGCCGCGCTCCGAACGCTCTTCAACTCCGCGTACCGCTCGTATCTCCCCGCGCTGGTCGGCAGAGACAGACTCGTCGAAGGCAATAGCAAGCTCGCGATGAGCTCATCGATCGCCGAGATCGGCGCTCCGGGGCTCGCGGGCGCGCTCGTGCAGATCGTGAGCGCGCCGTTCGCGATCCTCATCGACGCCGTTTCGTTCGTCGTGTCCGCGATCTCCCTGATCGCGATCCGCGGCCGTGAGGTCGCGCGGCCTGCGCAGATCCGTGGCGCGATCAAGCGCGAGATCCTCGAGGGCCTCTCGGTGGTGAGGCGCCATGCCCTGCTATTCCCACTGGCAGCGAGCTCAGCGACCAGCCACTTCTTCGGCTCGTTCTACGCCGCGCTGTACGGCCTCTTCCTGCTCAACGACCTCGGCCTCACACCGTTCCTGCTCGGCGTGGTGATCTCCGCGGGCGGCGTGGGATCGCTCGCCGGATCCGTGTTCGCCACCCGGGTCATCAACCGGCTCGGGATCGGACGCGCGATCTTCGTCTTATTCATCGGCAGCGCGGCGATCGGGATCCTGACGCCCCTTGCGACGGGGCCGCTCTTTCTCGCGACGCTGATGGTCTTTCTCCCGCAGCTGATCGGCGACGGGCTCGCGACCGCGGAAGGCGTGGCTCGCATCACGCTGCGCCAGGCGGTCACTCCCGACCGGCTGCTCGGGCGCGTGAGTGCCACCGTCGACGTGCTTGATCACGGGGTCGCGCCTCTTGGCGCTCTCGCCGGCGCGATCATCGCGGAGACCTTCGGCGTCCGGACCGCGATCGCGATCGGGTGGGTGGGAATGGCCAGCGGCGTGTTCTTCCTGCTGTTCTCGCCCCTGCCGCGCCTTACGTCCACGGTGCCGGTGATCGACGAGGAAGCGGCCGCGACCTAAGCCGGCTTCGCCTGGACCTTCATCAGCTCCGGGAAGTACGCGGACGCTTGCATCGTGAAGAGCTCGGCGTAGCGGCCGTCGAGCTGCATGAGCTCCTCATGCGTGCCGTGCTCCACGATCTGTCCCTCGTGCAGCACGTAGATGCGATCGGCCGACCGCACGCTCGAGAAGCGGTGCGAGATCAGAAGCACCGAACGGCCCGCGAATAGAGCGCGGATGCGAGTGAACAGGTCGTGCTCCGCGCGCGCGTCGAGCGCGGCCGTCGGCTCATCGAGCACCACGAGCGGCGCATCTCGGAAGAACGCGCGAGCGAGTGCGATGCGCTGCCACTGCCCGATCGAGATCTCCTTGCCGCCCATGAAGACGGGGCCGAGGATCGTGTCGTACCGCTCCGGCCACTCGTTGATGAACGACGTCGCCCCCGCGCGCTCCGCGGCGTGAATGAGCGCGCCTGTGTCATCGATCCGTTCGACACGCCCAAGGCCGATGTTCTCGCGGGCCGTGAGCATGAACCGGGCGAAGTCCTGGAACAGCACGGCAACGCGGTCAAAGATCCAGCCCGGCTCGCTCGTCGAGGCGTCGACGCCGTCCCAAAGGATGCGGCCGGCATCAGGCGGGTAAAGACCACACAGGACCTTCGCGAGCGTCGTCTTCCCCGAGCCGTTCTCTCCGACGAGCGCGATGACCTCGCCCCTCCGTATGTCCAGGGACACATCCGAGAGCGCGGCCCGCGCCGGCGCGGGATCCTTCGGGCTCGTGCGCGGATAGGTGAACGTCACGTGGTCCACTTCGATCCGCTCGAATGGAGTTCCTGGACCTGGCGCGCTCAGCTGAAGCGCAGGGGCGAGCGCGCTGAACTCCTCCCAGTCCTCGAGGAACAGGCTGGCCTCGTACAGCTGCGACATGTTCTGCACGATCCCGCTCAGCTGGCCGTTCAGCTGCTGGCTCGCGACGACCGCGGCGCCCGCTTCTGCCACGCCAATGCGACGGTCGATGACGAGGTACGCGAGCGCGCCGTACGTCAGCGCGGTCACGAGAGCGGACGCGCCGCTGCTCAGCGCCTGGTAACGCGCGCGCTTGTTGAGATTCTTCCGCAGCTCCTCGAGCCGCTGATTGGAAAGACGCTCGTAAAGGGCGCGAAGATAGCCGGCGAGACCAAAGGCGCGGATCTCCTTCGCGTACTCGCGCTGCGTGAAGAGGTTGAACACGTAGCTCCGCTGGCGCTCATTGGGCGTCATCGAACGGAAGAAGCGGTACATGGTGCGGCTCGTCGCCATGCTCGCGAGCCACATCGGGACGAAGCCGATGATCGCGATGAGCAGGAGGACCGGCTGGAGCACGTACAGGGCGGCCCCGACGCCGATGATGAGGGCGACGCCGCGGATGAGACCGATGGCCGCGCCGGTCACGCCCATCATCCGACCCATCGCGTTCATCGCTCGCCGCAGCAGGTCTTGGAACTCCGGTGTCTCGAAGCGCTTCAGGTCGATCGCGATGATGCGGTCGAGGAGGACCGAGTTCGTATGCCTCTCGACGATCGCCGACAGCAACGATTGCTGCTGGCTCTGCACCAGGTTGGCGGCGCTGCCGAGGAGTGCCAGACCGATCGTCGCGCCGAGCAGCTGACCGACGTGCCCGACATCCCCGCCGCTTCCGGTCGCGAGCACAGCGGCGATGAGGTCGCGCGTGATGACGAGCTGCGCTCCCACGATGACAGCGCTCACGGCCTGCGGCGCGAGGCTCACGAGGAATCGTCGCGGAGCCGCTTCCCATACCAGGCGGAACGACGACGCCAGTACGCGCGGCACGCGTCGGAGCTGTCTGCGCTCCGGTGGGATCTCGTCCGACTCGCCCTTGTGGTGGCGCCCGTAGAAGATCATCGATCGAGATTAGCGCCGCTGCTCGCTTGAGCGCTCGAAATCACACGGCATCACGGGATAGGCTGTCCATACAAGACCGGCGGCTCATCGCCTCCGGCCAACAGGGAAGGGGAGACATGGTCAAGTCACTGACACTTCTTGGCGCGCTCGTCGTCGCTCTCGTGTTCAGCGCGGTCCCGGCCGCGGCGATCACCGACGGCGATCTCGATGGCAACGGTCACCCGTACGTCGGCCTGATGGTCGCGCAGGACGCGAGTGGGAACCCACTCTGGCGCTGCAGCGGCACGCTGATCTCGGCTCGCGTCTTCGTCACCGCTGGCCACTGCACCGAGGCGCCCGCGGCGCACGTCGAGATCTGGTTCCAGTCGGACGTGGAATCCGGCAGGCCCCGCAACGGCTACCCATTCACTGGCCAGACCGGCGGGACACCGTACACGCACCCTGACTACGACCCCAACCGTTTCTTCATCCGCGACCTGGGCGTCGTCCTCCTGGATAAGGGCCGCGCGATGACGATGAGCACATACGGACGCTTGCCCGAAGTGAACATCCTCTCGACGCTGGCCGCCCAAAGCAAACGGGACCTCACGTTCACGGCGGTCGGCTACGGACTGCAGCAGTCCTTCCCGGACGCCGCGTCATGGAAGACCGTTGCACTTCGCATCCGCATGGTCGCGTACCCGAAGCTCAATCAGATCGATGGCGGGATCGTCGGTGACTTCTCTGTCCTTCTCTCGAACAACGCGCACACCGGCGGCACCTGCTTCGGCGATTCTGGCGGTCCGAACTTCATCGGTTCCTCCAATGTGATCGGCGGAGTGACCTCGTTCGGCCTCAACGGCAACTGCGCCGGCACCGGCGGCGTGTACCGCTTGGACCGCAGCTGGAACCTCGATTGGATCCGTGCAACGTTCGGACGCTACCTCTAG
>JANMSU010000084.1:0-3001 GCA_031389835.1 Chloroflexota bacterium | reverse complement strand
TGGACGGCAGCGTTGAGGTGTACATCCACGGCGCGTCGACGCGAACGCTCGGGAAGGGCGAAGGGACGTTCATCCCGGCCGATACGCCGATGCAGATCTGGAACAAGGGCGCGGGCACCGCGAAGTTCCTCGCCTTCTTCGTCACGGCCAACGAGAAGGCGTTCCGAACGGACGTCGACACGTCCCCGTAGAAAGGGGAGCTGGGCGGGTGCCTTGCACGACGAGCCATCCGTCTGCTTCGTTTCACACCTTGGCGTTGGCACTACTCGGTGTGGTTGCGGGTGATATGGCCGCGCGCGCTTGTGCCGCACGCCCAGACGCTCGAGCTCGGTCTCCAGCACGACCTTGCCGCCGCGGTGCGCGGCGGTGTAGATGCAGCCGTTGTCGGTGAGCAGCGCTGCTGGCGTGCCGTAGCGCGATCTGGCGTCCTGGAAGATCCGCGCGATGTCGATCGCGGTGGTGACGGATCCGAACTGCGACGGCACCATCCCACTTGCGGCTGGCGTCGCGCTGGCTTACGCGTCGAGCGTCCTGACCACGAGGCCCGCCGGCACCTTCGGATAGAAGTACGTCGTTTTCTGCGGCAGGCGCTCGCCGGCGTCGGCGATGCGCCGCAGCAAAGGCGGATCCACGGCGCGCAGCAGGATCGCGGTCCCCGCGGCGATGGCGCGCTCCGTGTCGTGCTCGTACGCGATCTCCGCTCCGGCCTCACGCGCGGGCTTGACCAGCAGCTCCTCGGCGAGCGCGACGGGAAGCGTCCGCCACGCGGCCGGCAAGGCGGAAAGATCGCTGGTCGAGCGCGGCGCGAGCGAGCGGAACGATCCACCGCGCGCGACGACGATGCCCCCTTGGATGTCACCGAGGGCGCCGCGATCGATCACAGAGACGTCGAACGAGCGGGCGATCGCGGACTCGAGTGCGTCCTCCGCGCCGCGAACGATGCGATGCGTCGCGAAGATTCGCAGACCCGGATCGTCGAGCGCGCAGAGGAGCGCGAGCGTGTATCGCTCGGGAGCCTTCGGTCCCAAGCCGCCGAGCTCGGCGAGGTAGTTGAGGGCCGTCTCGTAGCGGTGATGGCCGTCGGCGATATAGACACGCTTGTCGCGCAGCGCCGCCGCGATCCGCTTGACCGTCGACGGGTCCTCGATGCGCTCGAGCCGGTGATGCTCCGTGCCGATCGTCGCCTCGCCGACCGGCGTGCGCGCCGCCTCGCCGAGCGAGCGCATGAGCTTGTCCTCGTCGGCGAACATCCCGAAGACCGGGCTGGTATTGGCGCGCGTCGCGCGCAGCAGCTCGAGACGGTCGGCCTTCGCCTTGGGGAACGTCAGCTCGTGCGGCAGCACGACGCCCTCGCTCTGCGGATAGAGGCGAAGCGCGCCGAAGATCCCGCGGCGCACCAGACGGCGGCCGGCGATCTCGAAGTGGTGCTCGTGCAGATAGAAGGAGTCGCGCTCGTCGCGGCGGAGCAGGTCGCGCCCGATCCAGTCGCGCAGGTCCTTCGCCGCGCGCGCGTATTTGTCGTCGGGCCCGTGCTTGGGGTACTCGACACGGACGAAGTTCTGCGGACTTCTGGCATACAAGCGCTCATGAGCCACATCGTCGATCACGTCATACGGCGGGCAGATCAGATCGGAGAGCGCGCCGCCGTAGCGAAATCCGCGGAAGGGGATGAACTCAGCCACGCGTCGACTCTACGTTGCGCGCCACAATGACGTCATGGAAGGGGAACGTCGCGCGCTGGTCGTCGGCACCGGTTACGCCGGCACGAAGCACGCCGATGCGCTGCGCGAGCTCGGCATCCCGTTCACCGGTCCGCTCAGCGCCAGGCGGGTGATGGAAGACCCGCGCGCGCTCGAGGATCCGTCGTCGAACGTGGTGCACGTCTGCGCCGCGAACGACCTTCACGTCGAGCTCGCCGCCCGCGCGCTGCGCGCAGGGAAGGACGTGGTCTGCGAGAAGCCGCTCGCGGTCGATGTCCGCGGGGCCGAGGAGCTCGTGGCCCTCGCGCGGAAGACCGGGCGCGTGGCGGTCCTCGCGTACAACTACCGTTTCCATCCGCTGGTCGTCGAGCTCGCGGCGCGCGTCGTATTCCTTGGTCCGCTCCACCTGGCGCGCGGGTCGTTTCTGCAGGACTGGCTTCTCCTCGCGACCGACGCGAACTGGCGCGTGGAGGAGACACGCGGCGGCGCGTCGCGCGCGATCGCCGACATAGGCGCCCACTGGCTCGATCTCGTCGAGATGGTCAGCGGCGAGCGGGTCGTCGCGGTCACTGCACAGCTGGGCCGTCTGCACGGTCGCGGCACGGAGGACCACGCCGGTCTGCTGCTGCGCTTTTCTCAAGGGATGACCGGCACGCTCGTTCTGTCACAAGCGGCAGCCGGTCATCGGAACGACATGGAGCTGTCGCTCGATGGGTCCACGGGCTCCGCGACCTGGCGGCACGAGCGCCCGAACGAGCTGTGGCTCGGCTCGCGGGCTGGCGATGCGGTCCTCGTCGAGCGCGGCGGCGAGATGATCTCGCCCACGGCGCGAGAGCTCGCCGGCTTACCCGCGGGACCGAACGAAGCGCGGCGCAACCTGATCGCCGCTGTATATGCGCGACTCTCCGGCGACGAGCGCGCGCCCGCGGCGCCACTCGCGACCTTCGAGGACGGGCTGCGGCACGCGCGCTTCGCCGCCGCCGCGCTGGAGAGCGCCTCGCGCGAGAAGTGGGTGAGCGTCGCGTGAGGATCCCGGAGCATCTGCGGCTCTCGATCCAGGACCGGCTCGTGCCTGGCGCGACGCTGCGGGAGAAATTCGACAACGCGCGCCGCTACGGCTTCGAGGCGATCGAGCTGTCGCAGCAGCCTTTCGAGGACGCTGAGATGGCGCTGCGTGAGCACATCCCGATATCGGCGATCTGCGGCGGCTACCGCGGCTGGCTCATCGATCCGGATCCGGAGCAGATCCGCCTGGCTCGCAAGGATCTGGCGCACCTCGTCGCGCTCGCGGGCGAGCTCGG
>JANMSU010000070.1:0-1579 GCA_031389835.1 Chloroflexota bacterium | reverse complement strand
AGCCGCCCGGCTTCAAGATCGACTACGCGTCGTACCTGCGCGCGCCCCCGCGGCAGCGAGCCTGGATGCACGCGGCGGGCGCGATCGCCACGAAAGTCACGCCCTTTCTCGTCATCCCGTACGCGATCGCGATCGACACCGACGCCTGGGCGGTACTCGCCATCCTCGCGCTCGGCGTCATCCAGATCCTGACGGACGTCCTCTACTCGGTCAGGGCGTCGGACTGGAAGAAATTCCGCCGCGAGATGCGCCTCGCGCCTTAAGCCTTCGCCAGCTTCGCGAACGACGCCATCAGCTTCTTCACGCCTTTGTCCGGGAACGCGACGGTCACCTCCTCGTCGTCGCTGCGAACCTGGCTGGACACGACGATGCCGCTCCCGAGCGATGGGTGCCGCACGTGGTCGCCGACACGGAACTTTGTCTCGCCGGGCGCGACGCGCTTCCGAACCGCTTCCGCGCGGCCCGTCCACGCGCCGGAGAGTCCGGCGAGCGCTGCGTCGTGGCGAGCGGCCTTGCGCTCCTCGTATCGCTCGCGGTCGCGTTCCCAGTCGAGGTCGGCCCATACGTCGCGCTCCTCCGTCTCCACGCGACCGCGGTGCTCGATGCCTTCCGACGGCAGCTCCAGCAGGAACCGCGACGGCGGGTTCTCGTTGGTCCGGCCGAAGAGCATCCGCCGGCGCGCGAAAGTCAAGAACGCGCGATCCCGCGCGCGCGTGATGCCAACATACGCGAGGCGACGCTCCTCCTCGATCCGCTTTTCGTCATCGAGCGAGCGCGCGTGCGGGAACACGCCGTCCTCCATGCCGGTGAGGAAGACGATCGGGAATTCGAGGCCTTTCACAGCGTGCAGCGTGATGAGGGTCGCAACCGGTTTCGCCTCCGCGAGCTCGTCCTGGTCCGACACAAGCGCGACCTGCTCGAGGAACGCCGGCAGCTGCTCCTCCTGCGGGAGCGTTCGGAACTCGTCCGCGAGGCTGCGCAGCTCGAGCACGTTCGCGTGTCGCTCCTCCCCCTCCTCGGTGCCGTCCTTCAGGTAGGTGCCGTAGCCGGTCGCCTCGATCACGTGGTCCAGCAGATCCGGAAGCTCGCGCGTCGCCGCCGCTTCGCGCAGCTTGACGAGGAGCCGACCGAACGCGGTGAGCGCGGTCTGCTGCCGCTTCGGGATGTCCGTGATCTCATCGGCGCGGAGCAGCGCATCCGTCGACGTGATCTCGTTCGCGCGCGCGAACGCCAACAGCTTCGCGCGGGTCTTGTCTCCTATACCGCGAGGCGGTGTGTTGATGACACGTGTGAGCGCGACACTGTCCAGCGGATTACGCGCGATGCGGAGGTACGCGTGAGCGATGGCGTGAATACCGCGGGTGACCGCAGCAATGCCGCCTTCACAGTGGCAGGCAAGGGGCCGCAGGGAGCAACCATTGTCAGCCCCAATGCCGGAGAGCAGTTGGTACAGTCGCAGCTACAGACTTTGGTTGGCAGCGCTTACGACCTCGAGGATGGGCAATTGGCGGGTAGCCGTTTGGCCTGGTACTCAAGTCAACTCGGTGCGCTTGGCACAGGTGATATCCTGACAGTGAAC
>JANMSU010000062.1:0-2520 GCA_031389835.1 Chloroflexota bacterium | reverse complement strand
GTCGCGACCTGGCCTCCGTGGTCGTCGTCATCGTCGCCGTGGTGCGTGTGCGCGTGGCTCAGGGGAGGTGTGCGCTAGACGCGGACCTTGAACTCATCCATTTGCACCTTCACGCCGCCCGCGGCGCACCGCTCGAGGTACGTGCGGTGGATCTTCGGGTCCTGGTTTTCGTACTCGATCTGGTTCCCGCCCTGGCTCACGTCCTTGTCGACACCCTGGTTGTCCAGGTACGCGGTCAGTTTCCAGCGGTTGCCGCCCCAGCGGATCGCGAGGTAGCGCGCCGGGTCGCTGCCAGTGTTGAAGTGCTGATGCCACCACTGTCCCGGCGGGACGAAGAGCGAGCCGGGCTTCCAGTTGACCTCGGTCATCTCCTTCGCGCCGTCCGGCCACATGAGCGAGTACCCCTCGCCGTTGAGCATGACCACGTGGTAGCCGGGCCCGTGGCGATGCCCCTTCTTATAGGTGCCGACGGGGAACTCGGATACGTGGGACACCATCGTGTTGTTCGCAAACTCGAAACGGATGTTCTTGCTGCCCGCGCCGCGCTCGTGCCAGTCCTTCAGCTGGAAACGCCGCACGTCCGCGACGAAATTGGTCTCCCACACGCGGCCGGTGTAAAGAGTGCCCGCGCCGTCGAAGTACTCCTTCCGCCCGTCGTAGCGATCGGTGAAGACGTACGGCGCGTTGAAGATGAAGTCGGTGTTGTGGAGGAGATTCATCATGATCGGCATCGTCGTCACCGCGAGCAGGCGCGCGGCGAGCGAGCCCGACCCGTTGTGAAGCCGGTGCTGTGTGTTGAGCGGGACGGAGAAGAGGCTGCCCTCCTGCCACTCGAAAGCGGCCGGCTTCTCGCCCTCGTTCCACACCTCGCAGGTGCCGCGGCCGGTCAGGACGAAGAAGTACTCCTCGAAGAGATGCTTCTCCGGCGCGCTCGATTTTCCGGGTTCGAGCTCGATCAGGTACGCGTTGTCGGTGTCCTCGGCGCCCATCAGGCGGATATATGCGCCGCGGGCGTCCAGCCGCGCCCACTTCGCGAGCTGCGCGGTGCGCAGATCGTCGACGGCGACGCCTCCCAGGACCGGAATGCCCTCGGACTCGAGGAAGAGCTCGTAGGCGCCGCGTCCCCAGAACGCGGGGCGCTGCTGCTCTTTCCCGGTCGCCGCGGACGTGTCGCTCATCTTCGTACCTCTCGTGGGCGCGATGCGTGATCGCGGTTCATCGTACCGCGATGAAATAATCGCCGTCCCGAGGAGGCGTGCGTGCTGCAGGACTTCGCGAAGACGATCCGACTCGATGCCGGCCCCGACGCGGTATGGGACGCGGTCAACGACGTGCGTCGCGTGGCGTCGTGGGTCTCCATCGTGCGCGAGGTGCGCGATGTCGATCCGCCGCGTCGTTATGCCGCGCTCCTGGAGGACCGGCTCGGACCGTTCGCCATGCGCGCGGATCTCGATCTCACCGTTGATCGCGGCGACGACCGCAGGATGCGGGTGACCGCGTCGGGCGAAGATCGTCAGGTCGCGTCGCGCATCTCGGCAACGATCGAGCTCGCGGTCGAGCCCGATGGCACCGGGACATCGCTTGGAGTCACCGGACGGTATGAGGTGACGGGCAAGGTCGCGACGCTCGGGGCCGGCGCGATCCGCAAGAAGGGCGATAAGATCCTCCAGGAGTTCTTCGACAACGCGAGCAAGGAGCTGGGTGGGCGCGGGCCCACGGTCGAGCCGGTACAGTCGCCGTCGTCATGACGCGACGGTGCATAGATGCTGCGACGCTTCGACGTTCATAAGGTCACCTCCGTCAAGGAGGCTGTGCAGCTGCGCCGGTTGTTCGGCGAGGACGCCGCTGTGTATGCGGGGGGCACCGAGCTCCTTCTGGCGATGAAGCTTGGCGTCGCGCGCTGGCCGCACCTGATCGACGTGAAGCCGATCCCATCCCTGAGTGAGATCAGCGCGACGAAGGACACGCTGCGCATCGGCGCGACCGCCACGCACTGGGACATCGAGCGCGACGCGGTCGTCGCCAGGGCTTTGCCGGCGTTCGCGCGCCTCGAGGCGAACGTCGCGAACGTGCGCGTGCGTGTCGCCGGCACGCTCGCCGGGAATCTCGCGTTCGCCGAGCCACACGCCGATCCGCCCGCACTCCTCATGGCGCTCGGCGCGCGCGTGCTGCTCGAGGGGACCTCCGGCTCACGCTCACTCCCGATCGCCGAGTTCATCACCGGCATGTACGAGACCGCCATCGCGTCCGACGAGATCATCGTCGCGATCGAGGTTCCGCTCCCCGCGAGCGACGTCCGCATCGCGTACGTGAAGTTCCAGATCCTCGAGCGGCCGAGCGTCGGCATCGCCGCGGTCGCCACAGTGCGCGACGGCCGCTTCGTCGGCGCGCCGACGGTGGTGGTCGGCGCCGTTGACGAGATGGCGCGCTCGGTGCCGACCGCGCAGTTCGCCGGCGCGGACGCGCGCGCCGCTGGGACGCGCGAGGCGCTCGCCGAAGCCGCACGCGCCGCTGTCGAGC
>JANMSU010000004.1:0-13077 GCA_031389835.1 Chloroflexota bacterium | reverse complement strand
GGCCGCCCTTACGGGCGGCCCTTTGTGATCCGAGTGCGCTCGTTACCTATCGAGCCAGACGTACTCCCAGCGGCCGAAGTTCTGTCCACCCAGTCCACCGCCCACGACGACGTAACCCTTTACGTCCGGTTTCGCGGCCTCGGCGGTGGGACGCCACAGCAGGAAGACCCACGGCGCCTCGTCCAAGATGATCTGCTCGGCTTCGCGGTAGATCGCCTTGCGCTGCTCGACGTTGGTCGTCTCCGCGCCCTGCGTGAGGAGCTGATCGAGCTTGTCGTTCTTGAACTTCGCGGCGACCGCGTGGCCCACCGCGGCGGAGTGGAAGAACGCGCGTAGGTTGTCCGGGTCCGGCCCGGAGAAGCTGAGTCCGTCCATCTGCATCTGGTAATTGCCATTGCCACGGTTGGCGTTGAGCGTCGCAACGTCGATCGCCTTGAACGTCACCTTGAGACCGAACTTCTGGAACTGCTGCAGGAGCACCTGCGCCGGATCGTTGTGCGCGGCGAAGGTCGAGAACACCGAGAACTCCATCGCCGGAACGTCCGCGGGCGTCTTGTAGCCCGCCTCGGCGAGCAGCGCCGTCGCCTTGGCGTCGTCCTTTTTGTAATAGCCCTCGAGGTCCTTCCAGTAGAAGGCGTTCCCGGGCTGCTGTAGCGGACCGTCGATGACGCTGTACCGCCCGCCGAACGCGAGCTGCATGACCTCTTTGCGATCGACGATGAAGTTGAGCGCCTGACGGACCTTCTTGTTGTCCAAGGGCGCCTTGCCGCTATTGAGCCGGACCATGACCCAGCTGACGGAATACGGGTAGGTGCTGAACTTGTCGAGCGTCGGAAGCTCCTGCCAGGGAACGTTCTCGACGTAATCGACCTCGCCAGTCCGGAGCGCGTTCACACGCGCTTTGTCGTCGGGGATGACCACCTGGATCATCTCGTCGAGGTAGGGCAGGCCGGCCTTCCAGTACTTGGCGTTCTTCTTGTACACGTACTGTCCGCCGGGCTCCCAGGTCGTGAGCATGAACGCGCCGGTGCCGTTCGTCTTCTTCCTGAAGTCGAAGCTGGCCGCGATGTCGGCCGCGCTGGCCATGAACATCGTCGAGTTCGAGTCGCCGACGAACCGATCGAGGAACGTCACGTTCGGCTTCGCGAGCGTGATCCGGACCGTGAACGGATCGACCGCTTCGACCTTGGTGAAGGTGGTCACGAACGCCCCCTGCGGGGCGGTCGTCTTCGGATCCTTGATGCGATCCAGCGTCGCCAGGACGTCCTGCGCGTCAAAGGCGGAGCCGTCGTGGAACACGACGTTCTTCCGAAGCTTGAAGATGTAGGTCGTGGGGTCAGGCGTCTCCCAGCTCTCGGCGAGGGCCCCGATCAGCTTTCCCTGCGCGTCGTACTCGACGAGGCCGTCGTAGACGCTGCCCTGGAGGGACACGCTCGACTGCCCTGAGGAGACATGTGGGTCGAAGTGGATCGGATCGCGCACGAGGCCGTACCTGATCGTCCCACCGGACTTCGCCTTGACCTCGGCCTGACCCGACGGGGCCGTCGACGCGCTGGGTGTCCCCGCGCAGCTCATCGCAACGGCGGCAACCACAAGAAGCGCAGCCACGCGCCTGATCCGCTTCATCCTGATCTCCCTCTTCGTGATTCCCGCACTCGCGTGAACCGACTTACATGATACGCAGCCGCGGGTCGAGGCTATCGCGTAGTGAGTCACCAATTATGTTGAACGCGAGCACGGCGGCGGAGATCGCGAGCGACGGCCAGATGACGACGTGCGGGTTCAGCTGCATGAAGCGCGCGGACTGCTGGATCGAGCGTCCCCACGACGCCGCGGGCGGGGGCGGCCCGAGGCCCAGGAAGCTGAGCCCCGACTCGATGAGGATGGCGCTGCCGACGCCGAGCGAGATCTGCACGATCAGCGGGGCGAAGACGTTCGGCAGGATGGCCAGACCGATGATGCGCCACGCTCGGGCCCCGATCGACCGTGCCGCCTCGACGTAGTCCTTCTCCTTCGCCGCGAGCGTCACGACGTGCGCGACGCGCGCGTACCGCGGGATGAAGAGGATGCCGATCGTGAGGATGAGGTTCTCGAGCTTCGGGCCCATGAATGTCAGGACGAAGATCGCGAGCACGAACGGCGGGAACGAAAGCATCGCGTCCACGGCGCGCATGAGCAGGTTCTCGACCCGCCCGCCGAAGTAGCCGGCGACCAGCCCGATCGCGGTCCCGGAGATCGCCGCGATCGCGACGGACCCGAAGCTCACGAGCATCGTCAGCCTCGCGCCGAGGATGATGCGAGTCAGGATGTCCCGTCCGAATTCATCGGTGCCGAGGAGGTATCCCCCACCCGGAGGCTTGAGCTGCTGCTCCGCGTTCACGCGGTCGTCCGGATACGGTGCGACCATCGGCCCGAAGACCGCGAGGAAGAAAAGCACAAGCAGGAACAGGCCCGACACGATGAATCGCGGATCCGAGACGACACGTCGCACAGCTAGCTCCTGCGCAGCCGCGGATTGACGTACGCGTACGAGATATCGGTGACGAGGTTGACGAGCACGAACAGCGTCGAGAGGAGCAGCACGGTCCCCTGGATCACCGGGTAGTCGCGAGAGTCGATCGCCTGCAGGAGCAGGCGCCCGATCCCGGGCCAGTTGAACACATACTCGACGATGACGGAGCCCGAGAACGCGGCTCCGACCTGTAGGCCGATGACGGCGAGGATCGGAAGCATCGCGTTCTTCAGCACGTGCCGATTGACGACGATGCGCTCTCTGAGGCCCTTGGCCCGCGCGGTGCGCACGTAGTCCAGCCCGAGCTCCTCGACGACCGTCGTGCGCGTCATGCGCATCGTCACGGCGAGCGGAGCCAGCGCGAGCGCGATGGTGGGCATCACCATGTAGCGAAGCGAGCGCATCGGGTCCTGCGTGAAGTCGGTGTAGCCGGATGAGGGCAGCCACTCGAGCTCGATCGCCATGATCAGGACCATGACGTTCCCCACGACGAACACGGGGACGGAGAATCCGACAAGGCCGATGACGGAAAGGACCGGGTCGAGCAGCCGGCCGCGAGCCCGCGCCGCGAGGACTCCGATGGCGATCCCCAGCAGGGACGAGAGGAGCAGCGCGGGGACCATGAGCTGGAGCGTCCTGCCCAAGCGGAGCCGGAGATCGAGACCCACGGGGCGTCCGCTGGTCAACGACTCGCCGAGGTCTCCGCGTACCAGACCAGTGAGATAGCTGACGTACTGCTCGTGCAGCGGCCGGTCGAGGCCCAGGCGCTGGCGCACCGTGTTGAGCTGCGCCTCGGTCGGCTGAAAGCTCTCGCTCGTCCCGAGGATCGCGCTCGCCGGATCGCCGGGGAGAAGACGGACGAACATGAAGACGACGGTCGTGACGAACCAGATGAGAACAAGCGTGATCAGCAGCCGACGAACGAGGAAGGCGCCCACAGTTCCGGTTAGGGTATGCCAGCGCGCCGTCGAGACATCAGGAGGACGCCACGATGCCCGTTGGGTTCAGGGTCTTTCGCCGCTCGTCACGGCCGGACCCGGCTCTGCTGCAGAGATTCGCCGAGCTTCACACCGCCGATCTTTCCGATGCGATGAACCGGTCAGGCACGATGGACCGCGGCATCCAGCCGGTCTTCACGCCGATCAAGCGGATCGTCGGGCCGGCGGTCACGGTCTCCGCACCGACGGGCGCGTTCAACATGGTCAAGATCGGCATGGAGCAGACCCAGGCCGGCGACGTCCTCGTCATCAACGCGCGAGGTGTACTGAACGGGGCGCTCGTGGGTGGCAACGTGTGCCGTGGACTCGTCCACCGCGGCCTCGCCGGCTTCGTCGCCGACGGTGCCGTCCGCGACGCGAGCGAGATCCGCGAGGACGGTCTCCCGACGTTCGCTCGCGGCGTCACGACGGTGATGGGACCCATCGACGGACCCGGCGAGGTCAACGTGCCGATCGCGTGTGGCGGAGTCGTCGTCAACCCGGGCGACATCATCGTCGCCGACGAGGACGGCATCGTGGTCGTCCGCCCGGTGGAGGCGGAGGAGGTTCTCGCCGAGACGGCACGGCTTGAGACCAGCCATGCCGCCGCGCAACCGGTCCTCCTGCGCGGCGAGGTGACGAACATCGCGAAGATCGAGCGCGCGCTCCGTGAGCAGGGCTGCACGTTCGTCGACGGCTAGGACAACGCGCCCAACGACAGCTGAGGAGCGTGATCAGCGATGCTCGTGAACAAAGTCAAAGAGAAGGCGGCGCGCGGCGAAGTCACATACGGAACGCTGTTGTCTTTCCCCTCGACCGATCTGGTCCGCTTCTTCGGCCTGGTCGGCTACGACTGGGTGTTCATCGACGCCGAGCACGATCCAGTGTCCCCCGAGACGGTCTCGCGACTTGTTGACGCCTGCCACCTCGTCGGGATCACGCCGTTCGTTAGGGTGCCCGAGAGCACACCCGGAACGATCCTCCGCTTCCTCGAGGCAGGGGCGGTCGGCATCATCGTTCCCCACCTCGGCAACGCCGAGGACGCGAAGGCCGCGGTGGCGGCGGTGCGCTTCGGACCCGAGGGACAGCGAGGAGCGGGAAGCACCGGAAGGGCGAACGACTTCGGTCTCACGCGCACACCCGCGGAGTACTTCGAACTCGCGAACAACGAGCTCTGGGTCTGGGGGCTCGTTGAGGATCCGCAGGGGATCGACAACCTCGACGAGATCCTCGCGGTCGATGGGCTGAACGTCGTCGGCGTCGGCCCCGGCGATCTCTCGATGTCGCTCGGCATGCGCGGGCAGGCCGGCCATCCGAAAGTGCGAGCGATGGTGGACGCGGCCGACCGACGCATCGCGAAGTCCGACAAGCACCTGATGTCGCTCGTGATCACGCCCGAGGACAACGCGGCCGCGGTCGCGCGCGGCGCGAAGCTCATTCTAACGAACGCGACCCCGATGCTGGCTCGTGCCTGTCGAGCGTTCCTCGCGGACCTGAAGTCCGCCGCGAAGTGAGCCCTCGCTCAGCGCACGAGCGCGAATTTCTGGAGCGTGTGGCAGTCGGGTGGAACGAGCCCGGGCCGCACGCCGATCGTGGCAGTGACCTCAGCGATATACAGGTCGCCGTTCGGATCGATCGCGAGCCCGTGCGGCGCGCAGAAATTGCCGGGCCGGCAGGGGTCGGCGCATCCCCAGGTCGGATCGATCGGGCCTTCGTCGCCAAGGCGCTCGAGCAGCACGCCACTGGGATCGAAGATCGAGACGCGGCCGGGCAGATGCGAGGCGATCGGCCCGTTCCGGAATGACGTGGAGCCCTCGCGCCAGGGGAGCTCCGCCACGATCGCGTTGCCCTTCGCGTCGAAGGCCATCTGCGTTGGCCGTTGCGCATTCCATTCGTCGAGAAACTCGCCGTCCGGGCTGAATATCTGGATGCGGTCGTTCTCGCGATCGGCCACGAAGACGCGCCCGTCGCCGTGCACGGCGATCCCGTGCGGGAGCATGAACTGGCCCGGCCCGACGCCGGGCTCGCCCCACGAGCCGATGAGCTCGCCGTTCGCCGAGAAACGGTGCACGCGAGCGTTCCCGTAGCCATCCGTGACGTAGAGCTCGCCACTCGGCGCGACGGCGAGGTTCGTGGGCCGGTTGAACGGCGCGCCACCGCGCGCGATCGAAGTGACGGTCTTGCCGTCGTACCCGGTGTCGGACGGCCGGCCGCTCGTTCCGAGCGTGAGAAGGAGCCTGCCGTCGGGATCGAATTTGCGCGCGGTCTGATCGCCGTCATCGACGCACCAGATCGTGCCGTCGGGAGCGACCGTGATGCCGTGCGCGCGCATTGTGAACACGCCTTCGCCCCACGAGCGCACGAACCTTCCGTCGCGCTCGTAGACGAGGACCGGATGTTCGGCCCGGCAGAACAGGTAGACGCGGCCGTCCGCGTCGACGGCGACCGCGGCGACATCGGGATGCGAATAGCCCGCGGGCAGCTGCTCCCACGCCTCGACGACGTCGTACACGGTCGGCAATCTACAGTGCGGCGGTGACTGCGCTCGCCGATCGCTTCCGAAAGCTCGTGACGCCCTGGGTCAGCGACGCACAGGGCTCGTTCGGTGTCATGCATGCGGACATCAAAAGTCGCGTGCAGGGCGCCATCGCGGCGGGTCCCGCGTTCACGGTCCTCTGCTACCCCGGCAGCATCATCACGGTGCACAAGGCGCTCGCGGAGGCGAAGGCCGGAGACATGCTCGTCGTCGCGGGTGACGGCGACGACAAAGGCGCGCTCCTCGGCGAGCTCATGTCGAAGGCCTGCATGGCACTCGGCCTGGCGGGCGCGGTGATCGACGGCCCCGTGCGCGACGCCGCCGCGATCCGCGAGATCGGGTTTCCGGTCTACGCGCGATCCGTCACGCCCCGTGTGGGCACGAACCGGCGCGTCGGCCAGACGCAGGTCCCGGTCGCGTGCGGCGACATCGTGGTCCACCCCGGCGACTGGATCTTCGCGGACGACGATGGCGTCGTCGTCGTCCCCGCGGCGAACGTCGAGACGGTGCTCGTGATCGCTGAGGCGGCCGAGGCGAAGGAGCGCAAGATCGCCGAGAGGATCAAGGCCGGCGAATCGACGATCGACATCCTGAACTTCCGCGACCTCGTGTACCCGAAAACCCAGTAGAGGAGAGCAACGATGGGCAAGGTCCGGCTGCAGGACCTCACGTGGGTCGAGGCCGAGGAGAAGATGAAGGCGGGCGTCCCGGTGATCGTGCCGTTCGGCTCGCAGGAGCAGCACGGTCCGCATGCGCCGATGGGCGACTTCATCATCACGGAGGCCGTGGCGGTCGCCGCCGCCGAGCGCGCCGGCGCGATCGTCGCGCCCGTGATCGCTGGCGGGTACTCCGAGTACTTCAAGCCCTATCCCGGAACGATCAGCCTGCGGTCATCGACCCTCGGTGCGGTGCTCGAGGACTACGTGGACTGCCTGCTGCGCCAGGGCTTCGAGCGGATCATCTTCTTCAACGGTCATAACGGGAACAACGGCACGATCGACCACACTGTCCGCAAGATCCGCGACGAGCGGCGCCTTCGCATCCCGGTGCTGAGCGTCCTCGGCTTCCGCACACCGGAGCTCACGAAGCAACTCTTTCCGGCCGGAGGCCCGGGTCACGGCGGCGGAATGATGGCCTCGCTGTATCTGCACCTCGTCCCCGAGTCATGCCGCATGGATCTCGCGACCTCCGGGAAGTACCACGACTGGAATGGGCTCAAGGTGACCGGCCTCAACACCGTGGATTTCAAGGGCTACCCGATCGGCGTCCACTTCAACTATGACGAGATCACCGACCCGACCGGCGTGGTCGGTGACGGACACGAGGCGACCGCGGAGAAGGGCAAAATCTGGTTTGACTACATCGTCGACGGGGCCGCCGGATTCGTGGAATGGTCGAAAGGGATCTCCTGGAAGGTGTACTAGGAGAGCGGCGGCCGCCTCGTATGTGCGTCGGAGTTCGTTTCGTACGCGTGAGCCGCGCGCAGGATGGTCGCCTCGCCGAATGGCCGACCGACGAGCTGCATCCCGATCGGGAGCCCTGACGTCGTGTAGCCGCACGGCACCGAAAGCGCCGGCACGGCGGCGAGCGAGAACGGACTCGTGTGCGACCCACGCTGCCAGAACCGGATGAGGTCCTCCGCCGACCACGTGGCCACCTGCGCCCGGTCGATGCGAGCGGCGGGGCCGGGCGCGGACGGGCACAGGAGGATGTCGAAGCGTCCGAGCGCCGCGCGTATCTGATCACGCATGAGATTGCGCGCCTGCTCCACCTTTAGAAAGACCGCGACCGGGAGCAGGCTGGCGGCGAGCATGCGGCGGCGCGGCCCCGCGTCGAAGCGCTCCGGCTCCGCGAGGAGCTCCTGACGATGCTGGAGCGCCGTCCCGGAATCCGCGATCGCGCAGAAGACCACGCCTGCGAGAAGGATCATCGGTAGCGACACCTCCTCGACCTTTGCGCCGAGGCGGCCGAGGACGGCGCCCGCGGCTCGCACCGAATCACCGGTCTCCGGATCGAGGAAGCCGCTCTCGAACAGCTCGCGGATGACGCCAACCCGCAGCCCGCGCACTCCACCGTCGAGGGCCGCGACGTAGTCCGGCACGGGCAGGCGCGCGGTGAACTCGTCCATTGGATCGTGGCCGGCGATCGTCCTGAGGATGAGCGCGGCGTCCGCGACCGTGCGCGTCATCGGGCCGGCAGTATCCATCGACCAGACGAGAGGCATGATCCCGTGGCGGCTCACCCGCCCCCAGGTCGGTCGAACGCCGACAACGCCGTTGTAGGACGCGGGGTTGCGGATCGATCCGCCGGTGTCCTCACCGAGCGCCGCCGCGCACAACGCGGCCGCCGCCGCGATGCCACCACCCGTGCTCGAGGCGCCCGCGTCGTGCTCGACATTCCACGGATTCCTCGGCTGCCCGAACGGCCAGTCGCGCGTCCCGAGCATGCCGCCCTCCGGCATGTTGAGCTTGCCGAGCAGGATCGCGCCCGCCTCGCGCAGCCGCGTCACCGCGGTCGCATCCTCATCCGGCACGAACTCCGACAGCGTTCGTGTGCCGTTCGTCGTGCGGATCCCCTTCGTGAGGAACTGATCCTTCACGGCGATGGGGATCCCATGGAGCGGGCCAAGCTGCCCACCGCGCATGACCGCGGCCTCGGCTTCCTTCGCCTGCTGCATTGCCGAGTCACGCACGACGGTGACGTACGCGTGCAGCGTGCCGTCCCAGCGGTCGATGCGTTCGAGGTACGTCTTCACGAGATCGACCGGTGAGACCTCGCGTACGCGCACGAGTCGGACGAGCTCGACGACCGGCGTGAACGCCAGATCGTTGGCGATCACTCGGGCTCCACCGGATGGGGCAGCGCGGGGATCGGCTGAACGGTCTCGAGCGGCAGACCGTCGAGCGGAGCGAGCCCATCCAGAAAGGCGTTCACGCGGACCGTGACCTCCGGGAGGTCCTCCTTTAATACCCGCACGCCGCCGGCGCGCGCGAGAGTCGCGACCTCCTCCGGCGTCAGCTTCGTCGCCATCAGGCCGCCCAGACCTCCTTGAACAGGCGCAGCCAGTTCCCGCCGAGAATCTTCGCGATGTCGTCGTCCTTGTATCCGCGAGCGACGAGGCCCCGTGTGACGTTGGGCCACTCGGCGATGCCGCTGAACCCCTCCGCGGCCATCGTCTCCCAGAGGAAGCCGCTCGGGTACCAGCGCTTGGTCGTGGTCTCCCACGAGAGCTTCGTGAACGACTCGAAGATGTCGGAGCCGATCGCGACGTGGTCGATGCCGATCAGATCGATCGCGTAGTCGAACATGTCCATGAGGTCGTCCACGTTCGCGCGGACCCCGGCGACCTTGTGACTGAGCATGGAGTGCGGCGAGAGGCCCATGACCCCACCGCGGGCGGCCATCTCCTTCATCTGCTCGTCGGTGATGTTCCGCTTGCCCGGGCCGATCGCCTTCGGGTCCGCGTGCGAGTACATCACCGGCTTCGCGGAGAACGCGGTCGCGTCGAGCGAAGTGCGCTCGCCGGCGTGCGAGAGATCGAGGCAGATCCCGAGGCGGTTCATCTCCTGGATCGATTGCCGGCCGTAGGACGTGAGTCCGCGGTTCTCCGGTTCGAGGCAGCCGTCGCCTAGCAGATTGCGCTCGTTGTACGTGAGCTGCGCCATACGGCAACCGATCTTGTGCGCGATCGTCCAGAGGTACATGTCGGTGCCGACGATGCTGCCGGTCTGTACGCCGAAGATGACGCCGAGCTTGCCAGAGCGCTGCGCTTCCGTGATGTCGGCGACCGTCTCGACCTGCATCGTGCTGTCTCGTCTCGCGTCGAAGAGGTCGAAGTAATCGGCGGCTTGATCGAGGAAGCGGTCGAAGCCGTCGGCGTGCCCGGCGAGCGTCACGTTGAGGACGTTCACACCAGCTCCGAGCGCCCGCTCGACGTAGGACTTGCCATCCTTGATCGGCGGCTCCGGGCTTACGATCGCGCTGCCGATCGCGTCGATGACGAGGCAGGACCGCTGCAGCTTCTGCGCGCGCCGCTCCTGTTCCTCGGTGAGTTCGCGGTAGGACTGTGCGGTGGCGCGCTTCAAGACGATGCACTCCCCTCTCGGACTCGCGCGACGAGCTAGGTGAAACCTAGCGCAATCGCAGGGTCGCGAGCTCTCGAAGCGCGTCTCGTCCGATCCATCGCGCCGTTTCATCCTGCGACTCCGCAAGACCGCCGGCCGTCGCGGCTGCCGCCGCGTTGAGCGCGCGACTGCGTCTACCGATCGCTTTGAGCGCCATGTTCACGGCCTTCTTGACGAAGTTGCGCTCGTCCTCCGCGGCGCGCTCGATGAGGGCCAGGCTCCGCACGACCTGCGCGTCGTCGGCGCGCTTGTCGTGCAGGGCAAGACTCCACAGCAGGGCGAAGGCGGCGCGCTTCTCGAACTCGCTCCTCCTTCTGCTCCACCGCGTGACCTTCGTCCAAGCGTGAGGCGTGCGGTCGAACAGGTTGAAGCACAGCGTGTCGCAGATCGCCCAGTTGTCGAAATCCTTGCACCAGCGGTCCATCTCAGCGGACGTGATCCGCGCGGGATCACCGACGAACGAGCACAACATGCGCGCCTCATACACGCCCGTCTGCCATAGCGCCGCGGCGACCTCGTGGTCGCGCCCGAGCTTCTTGCCGAGCACCTTGATGTCTTTCATCGCAGTGCCGAGCGCATGGTCGGATGGGATCGCATAACGCACCATGCCGTCGCGATTCTTCTTGGTGCTGTGACTTTTCAGCCACTTAAGAGCCGACCCGACCTCGTCATCGAGCGACGCCCTGATGGCCGCCCGAGTGGCTGGCCGGCTCATCCGCGCAACGCTAATCGTTCCCGAACGCGAGCTGGGTCGTCACGGTCGCGTCGCCGTCGCCTGCAGGTACGCGCGCTTCCATGCCTCGTCGAGGTCGCCGAACGGCTCGGGCGCGCCGGGCACGATCCAGATGTGGATCATCTCCGCGGTCAGGGGCATGTCGATCGTCCCCACCGGACACATGCCGAGCGGGCTCAGCAGGCCCGCCAGGCCCGGCGGCGTGAGCGAGAAGCACACATGCTCGTGCGCGTGCCACACGGTGAGCGGTCCGCCGATGGTCGGCCCCGGCGCACCGATCTTCGGCATCAGGAACATCGCGCCCATGAGGACCGGCCGTCCGTCCGGAGCGACCGCGTAGACGAGGGTCTCCGGATGCGCTGGATCCAGGACGCGATCATCGTTCTCGTTCGCCGCGTTGGCGGCGTGGAAGTCGATCCCGGCGAGTCCGTTCACGCGGTAGCCATCGGCCGCGGCGACCGCGGGGTCGGCGTATCGGGCGAGGGCCACGCGCGCGGTGTTGACGAGATCGACCGCGGCGACGCGCTCGGCCGCGGTCGGCTCGCGCTCCGGCACGACAGGCAGCACCGTGCCAGGTGGAGCCACGCCGCCGGCGTGCACGTGATGCCCGGCCACCGCGCCCGGGTCGGCTGCGGACGCGCGGAACGCGCCGACCCATGAGCTCGTCGCGGTGCCGAGCACGAGAAGACCGATGGCGAAGCTACCCGCGACCGAGCGCAAACTCGGTCCACGCCGGCTCGGCGCAGGGCGGACGACGATGGCCAGTGCGAGGATCTCACCGAGCTTGGTCGCGAGTCCGACCTGATCGGGCGCTGCGCCGCCCAACGCGGATCCCCAGTACGCGAGGATCGAGGCCGCGAGGACGGCCACGCCAAGGCGACCGGCCCCCGCCCCCGCGAGCACGCGGCGGGCGATCACGCCGAGCGCGAGGGCGTCGAGTAGGAACAGCAAGCGGATCCCCGTGGCGTGGTCTTGTCCGATGGCGAGTCCGGCGTGGATCGCAGCCGACGCGGCCAGCAGACCGGCCAGCAGCCAGTCCGCAGGCGCGAGGCTCGGCGCAAGATCGCGCGCGCCGCGCTGACGCAGCAGCCACATGCCGACGAGCAGCAGGCCGAGCGCGAACACCGCCGCGCTGTGCTCGGCACTGATCTGGTAGAGCGGGCTGCCGCCGGCCGCGTGTTCTTGTTCGACTGGCAGATTCACGACGCGCCCTCCAGAGCCGGATTCACGCCACGAGAGGCTGCGGCGGCCGTGGCTCGGGCCGACTGACGGAGCAGAAAGATCACGGACACCGGAAGCACGAAGCGCGTGAGTACCGCGACGGCCGGTGGAGGCGTCCCGGTCAGCGCGATGGCGAGCACGAGGTCAACGGCAAGGAAGGTGAGCGTGAATGCCTCAACGAAGTAAACAAGGCGGCGGGACCAACGACGATCTGCGCTCAGTCGCGCGCGCGCGACGAGGATCACCGCGGCCGCCGCGAAGCTGAGCAGGGATCCCGTCGCGGCCGCGCCCGCGAACGCCATGCCCCAGATGACGGCTTCGATCGTCGTCGCCACGAGGATCGAGCCCTGCATGAGGAGCAGCACTTTCGCGAGGTCCAGGAAGTCGTCGGCTGGGCGTTCGGTCGTGTCCATGAGGCGAGTCTCGACCCGCTGCATGAGAGCGGCATGGCCCGAACATGAGCGTTTCATGACCGTGAGGCACGCCCGCGACCGCGTCTAGAGCGCCGGCAGCTCGATCGTCACCACGGCGCCGTCCTGCGTGGTCGCGCGGATCGTTCCACCCTGGGCCTCGATGATCGCGCGTGCGATCGATAGGCCGAGGCCCGTTCCTTCTCCACTGCGCGCGGGATCGGCTCGGTAGAAGCGCTCGAAGATCCGCTCTTCACTGCCCGGCGGCAGGCCAGGCCCAGAGTCGCGGACGACGAGACGAACGAGACCGTCGCCTTTGGTCACCGTGATCCCCACAGGTGGCCGGCCGTGACGGAATGCGTTGTCGAGAAGGATGCGAATGGCGCGGCCGAGGGCGTCGGGATCTCCCGAGACCAGCGCCGATCCCTGTGCGGTGACCTCCGCTCCCTGAATCTCGACCCGCGCCCGCCCCGGCGCGCGCGCGCGCCGCGCTTCTTCGGTCGCCACCGCTCGCACGTCGACCGGTCGCCGCTCCACCGCCACGCCCGCGTCGGCGCGCGCGAG
>JANMSU010000332.1:0-2379 GCA_031389835.1 Chloroflexota bacterium | reverse complement strand
ACTCCTTGGCGATCGCCAGCATGTCCTTCGGCTTTGCCTCGTTCAGCTCGGTGATCGTGTAGTACTTGCGAGTCGGCGCAGGCGGTGCCGCCTCGCGGCGTGTGGCCGGCGCAGCCGGGCCATTGGACGGTCCGTTACTCGGCCCGTTCGTGTCAGTGATCGGGGGTGTCGCCGCTGCGGGCGTGCTTGATTCGGATGCCTGTGGTTGGGTGGGTTCTGGGGTGTCCAAGCGGTGTGTTGCTCCTTGCTGGTGTGCTTGTGCTGCTGCTTTACGTCCGGTGGGACCGGGGGGCGCATTCGAGGTGCGCTCGCGCCCGGCAGAAGCCAATAGGGGAAATGTCGCTATAGGACAGTATACAGCGCGGTGAAGTCACTTTCCCACAACCTCTCCGAGGACCTCATGCGACTCTCCCGTGAGATCCACGCCGATCCAGAGATCGCATATCAGGAGCGCCGCGCCGCCGCACGGATCGCGGCCCTGCTGAAAACGCACGGTCATGAAGTGCAGATGGGTATCGGTGGCCTCGAGACGGCCTTTCGCGCGCGCGCTGGCCCTCCCGGCCCGTCGATCGCGCTCATCGCGGAGTACGACGCACTGGCAGGCGTCGGTCATGGATGTGGTCACAACCTCATCGCTATGACGAACGTCGGAGCCTTCTTGCACGCCGCGAGTGAGAAGGATCTCGGGATGGCGATCGAGCTGATCGGCACCCCCGCGGAGGAGGACGGTGGCGGGAAGATCGACCTGCTCACCGCGGGTGTGTTCAACGACGTCGCGTTCGCGCTCTCGACGCACCCGGCGGCCCAGGGGAGCTGGGGCGTGAGCGCCACCTGTCTCGGCATCGTTGGGAAGCGCGTCATCTTCCGCGGCGCCGCGTCACACGCCGGTTCGTCGCCCGAGCGGGGGCGCAACGCGCTCAACGGTGTGATCCGGCTCTTCATCGGCATCGATGCGTGGCGGCAGCACCTTCCAGCCGACACTCGCGTGCACGGGATCATCACGCACGGTGGCGATGCCGTGAACGTCATTCCGGCGCGCGCCGAAGCCAAGTTCGGGCTCCGCGCAAAGGACCTCGTGACGCTCAACGAAATGGTCGCCACCTTCACCGACGTCGCGCAGGGCGCCGCGCTCGAGACGGGGACGACGGTCGAGGTCACGGACTACCTCCCGCTGTACGCGCCGGTCGTCGCGAACACCGACCTGGGCGACGTCGTCGCCGGCGAGCTGCGACGGCGCGGCGTGGAGGCCGAGCGCGGCGTGCTGGTGACCGCGTCGACGGATCTCGGCAACGTCTCGCAGACGATCCCGACGGACTGGATCCGATTCCCGGTGACCGAGGCTCCCATCGCGGGGCACTCCGACGCGATGCGCGAAGCCAGCGCGAGCGACCTTGGACATCGCAACGGCTTGCTTGTCGTGGAGGCGCTGGCCGCAACGGCACAGCGCCTCGCGTCGGATGCGTCGCTGCGGCACTCGATACAGAATGGCGCCAAGGTGAAGGCATGACAGCCGACGCGCTGCGCACTGAGCTCGTCGCTCTTTCGCGAGCGATCCACAGCACGCCGGAGCTCGCGTATCAAGAGCGGACCGCGGTGAAGAACATCGCCGCGCTCCTCGAAAAACATGGCCACCAGGTCGAGCAGAAGCTTGGCGGCGTGGAGACGGCCTTCCGCGCGCGGATCGGTCCTTCCGGCCCCGCGGTCGCCCTTCTCGCCGAGTACGACGCGCTGCCACAGATCGGGCACGCCTGTGGCCACAACCTCATCGCGATGTCCAACGTCGGCGCGTTCCTCCTCGCCGCGGAGCGCGCTAAGGAGCTCACGGTCGGCGTAGAGCTCGTGGGCACGCCGGCGGAAGAGAGCGGGGGCGGCAAGATCGACCTCATCGACGCCGGCGTGTTCAAAGATTCAATCGCAGTGCTGTCGTCGCACCCATCCGGCGACCCGGACTGGGAGTTCGGCGGGAGCTCCCTCGGCGTCGTCGCGAAGCGCGTGATCTTTCACGGCGTCGCCGCGCACGCCGCGTTCTCACCGCATCTTGGACGCAACGCGCTCTCCGCGGCGATCCGCCTCTTCGTCGCGATCGGTGGATGGCGCCAGCACCTGCCCGCCGATACACGCGTCCACGGGATCATCACCAAGGGCGGCGTGGCGCAGAACATCATCCCCGAGCTCGCGGAGTGCGATATCGGTCTGCGCGCTGCGACGGTCGAGAAGCTGGAGGAGATGCAGCGCACGTTTGCGCAGATGGTCGAGGGCGCGGCGATGCAGACCGGGACGAAGGCGGAGATCCAGGACGACATGCGTCTCTACGCGCCGGTGAAGCCGAACGCGCGCGTCGGGGATCTCCTGGCGGACGAGCTGAAGCGACGCGATCTC
>JANMSU010000459.1:0-2529 GCA_031389835.1 Chloroflexota bacterium | reverse complement strand
CCGACGCTGCTGCTTCTCGACGAGCCGACCACGGGCCTCGATATCCGCAGCAAGCGGGAGGTTCAGACGTTCGTGCGAGACCTCCGCGACGAGCACGACGCCACCATCCTGCTGACGACGCACGACCTCGACGAAGCCGAGCGTCTCTCCGACCGGATCGGGATCCTGCATGACGGGCGTCTTGTGGCCGAAGGCACGGCCGACGAGCTCATGGCGCGACACGGTGCCACGGCGCTCGAAGACGTGTTCATGTCGGTGACCGGCCGGCGTCTGGACGAGGCCGATGCGGCGGCCGAGGAGAAGGCGAAGTGATGACCGCGGCGGGCGGCCAGCTGGGACTTGCCTACGCGTTCGTCGAGCGCGAGATCGCGCTCTCGAAACGGTACTGGGCTTGGGAGCTGGTGTGGCTCGTCTACGGCATCGTGACCTCGCTCTCGGTCGCGTACATCGGCCTCGCCCTGTCCGAGATCAGCGGCGTTGCGATCGACGACGCGACGATTTCGCGAACCGTCCTGTATCTCCTCGTAGGCACGATCGCCTGGCGCTTCCTCGGCATCATCTTCGAGAACATCGGTGAGGTGATCGCGTGGGAGCGGTGGGAGGGGACGATCGAGTACACGTTCATGTCACCCGTGCCGCGCTTCACGCACCTCATCGGCATGTGCGGCGCGACCCTGGTTCGCGCCACGGCGTTCAGCATCGCGATCCTCGGCGCGGTCACGCTCTTCGTGCCGGTGGATCTCTCGAACGCGAACGTGCTCTCCGCGGTCGTGCTGCTCGCGGTCGGCGCGCTGGCATTCGTGGGACTCGGCATCGCCTCGGCGTCCTTCCCGCTGCTCTGGACCGAGAAGGGTCTGCAGATGGCGTACATCGTCCAGGCCGTCGTGCTTCTCGTCTCGGGCGTGTACTACCCGACCACCGTGCTGCCCGCGTGGATGCAGGTGCTGTCGACGATCTCGCCTGCGACATACGTGATCGAAGGGATGCGCATGGCGCTTCTCGACGGTGCGGATCTTCTGACGCTGTGGCCGAAGGTCTGGCCCGCGCTCGTCGTTGGCGTCCTCTCGGTGCCCCTCGGCCTGCGCCTCTTCGTCGAGGTCGAGCGCTACGCGAAGCGCACCGGTCGGCTGAAGCGGAGCGGATGATGAGCGCGCTTGCCTTCAGGGACGCCACCCTCGATGACGCGGCGTTCTATGCCGATGTGTACACGGCGGTGCATCCGCAGCGACCGACCGACCCGCTCGTCGAACGGTATTGGTGGGCGCAACCTGATGACACCTTTGTCTCTCGTCGGTGGGTCGTGCAACGCGGTGGTCGCGACATCGGCGTAGCTACCTTCGACCACCCCGCCTGGGAGAGGCTTGAGGTGCCACACGGGGACGTCGGCGGCGAGCTTCTGCCCGATGAACGCGATCGCGCGACACTCGGCGCCATGCTGGCGGAGATGGAGCGTCGTCTCCTCGCCGAGGGTGCAAAGCGAATCGCCGCTCGCGCGAACGAGGATGATGAGGTTCGGATCGCCGCGATCGTGGAGCGCGGGTTCCGCGAGGATCGCCGCGGACGCCGCTGGATCCTGGAACTCGGTGAGAACCGCGAGCGCATCGTGGCGATGACCGCAGAGTGCCGAGAACGCATGAGTGCGGAAGGCATTCGCGTACTCACGCTCGACGCAGACCAGGACCCCCAGAAGTATCGGAAGCTCTGGCGCATGAACGAGGAAGCCAACCAGGACGTGCCGACGACGCTGCCAAATGTCGAGGAGACGTTCGAGGACACGTTGCGATGGCTGCGGTCGCCAAGCATGCATGAGGGCCGTTTTTGGATCGCACGCGAACGCGACGAGATCGTCGGAGCGTCGGCGCTCGGCTACCCGCCGGTCCGCGGCATGGTCGGTACGGAGTGGACGGCGACCGCGCGGCGCGTGCGAGGCCGTGGGATCGCTCGGGCGCTGAAATGCGAAACGTTGATGCAGGCGATCTCGCTCGGCGTCGACAGGGTCCGGACGGGGAACGACGGAGCCAACGATCCAATCCTGCACATCAACGCGACCATGGGGTACCAGCCCTGGGTCGGGAGCATCAACTTCTTGAAGGAAGTCTGAGCGCGAGCATTGCGCGCGGCTGGCTTCGCGAAGGAAGGGCAGCACCACCGCGGCGAAATCATCGGGTCGTTCGATGTTCACAAGGTGCGCGGCTTGCCGCGACTGCGGCGCGGGGCCGTCGCCATTAATCTCAGTGAATGCGCATCCCACCGTCGCCCGTGACCCCGCGGGAAGAAGTGGCGGACGTTTGGCATGGCGAGCGTGTCGTCGATCCGTACCGCTGGCTCGAGGAAACTGAAAGCGAGCGCACGCGGACGTGGACCGATGCGCAGAACGCTCGAACGCGGGCGGCCCTCGGCGCCCTGCCGCAGCGCGAGTATTTCGCGAACCGACTACGCGAGCTTCTCGCGGTCGGAATCCTGGACGCGCCCCGCCCCGTCAGCGGCCGGATCTTCCACACACGGCGCGTGGGGACGCAGCGGCAGTCG
>JANMSU010000448.1:0-7599 GCA_031389835.1 Chloroflexota bacterium | reverse complement strand
TTCAGCAAAAGCACGCGTGAACCCGGCTGGATCAGGAGACTCTCCGCGAGCTTTGACGCCACGTCGGAACTGTAGCGACCGCACTGGATGTCAGAGATCGCGATCGAGTGCCAGCACGATCCTGCTCATGCGCTCGACGCGCCGGCGGGACCAGCCCGGCTCTCGCTCATGCGTGTCGAGCCCAGGTGCGGAGTTCACCTCCAGCACGGTGCACCTCTTTGGCGGCGCATCGGACGGCTGGCTCAGGACGAGGTCCACGCTGGCGATGCGGAGGCCGATGTCACGTACCACACGGATCGCGAGCGCCCGTAGCTCGGGGTGCAACACGTCGGTCACCACGCGAACGTCACCGCCAACTCCGAGATTGCCGCACGGCAGCAGCTCAACGCGCTGACCTGGGCGCGGCACCGTCGCGAGCGTCTGGCGACGGTGGGCCAGGTGCCGGCTCACGCGAATGTCGTCAACGCGCAGGTCGCTGGCGTTCCCCACCGCGCGGCTCGCCCCGAAGAGCTTCCGAATGCTGGAGCGGCCGTCACCAAGGACAAACGGCCTCGTTTTCTCGCTCGCCATGAGCACCTCGTCGTCGAGAACGACGATCGAGCAGTCGCTGCCCCGCGCGATGCGCTGCACGAGCAGCTTCTTCGATGCGGCGAAGACTTCGCGCGCGGCCGCGTAGAACTGCGAGCGCGTATAAGCGACGGTCACGTGCTGGTCGCTGGAGCTGTCGTTCGGCTTGAGGAGCACCGGCAGGCCGAGTCTCTTCGCATAGGCGTACGCACTTCCGATATCGCGCGTCTCGCGCATGCGCCCGACGTAGTAGAAGCTGCGTCCGGTCGGCACGGTATGCCCATGGCGTTTGAGCACACGCGCGGTCGCATCCTTGTCGACAGCGATCGCCGCCGCGCCCAGCGTGTTGAGGTCCCACTGGAGCCGGTGGAAATAGCGCACGCGGCCGGATGGGAGCGTGATCATCCCCGAGTTATCCGCGCCTTGGATGACCTCGAGCTTCGCGCCAACGAGCTCGCATGCCTTCCGCAGGCGCTTGAGGAAGGGCGTCGTCACCTCGCGATCTAACCGCCCCTGAAGCGATCGAGCTCGCGGCGTTCGCGTTTGGTCGGACGGCCCGAGCCGGGCTCGCGCACGGCGACTCGTGGCAGACGCTTGACCACCGGAACAGGCGGGCTGTGGTCGACGAAGCACTTCGCCGCAACCGCGGCACCGACTCTCTTGTTGATGAGCGCCACCACCTCGAGGATGCGCTTGCGCTCCACGAACGCGTCGACGCTGTCGCCGACCTTCACCAGCGTCGATGCTTTTGCGGCGACACGATTCACACGGACGTGCCCGCCACGGCAGGCGGCAGTCGCCGCTGAACGGCTCTTGTAGAGCCGGACGGCCCACAGCCAAACGTCCACCCGTGTCGTGTCCATGTGGTCATCGTGCCAGCATCACGGGGCAGCCCGCTCCCAGGGCTCCGAGGCGAACTGACCCGTTACCCTGGCGAGCTTTCCCGCGGCTTCCCCGCAGCCGTCCACCAGGTCCATGCGACGAGTACCGCTTGGAGGGGCAGCCGCGCCCACAGCACCCACTTGTCTTCGTCGCGCCTTGGCGGCTGCACGTTGCGAAGCGCCGTGTACACATTGGCCGGGAAGACCGCGATCAGCAGCGCGATCAGCCCCCAGCCGGCGGCACGGCGGGTCCGCGGCACGAGTACGCCGATGCCCCCGAGGATCTCCGCCCCGCCGCTTACATCGATCAGCCGCTGGCGCCACGGCAGCCCTGGAGGTATCCCGGGGAGATAGAACGCGGGGTCGCGAAAGTGATTCGCACCGGCGCCGATGAAGAACGCCGCCAGGAGCCAGCGGGATATCGCACGCCAACGCCACGAATGCGCGCACGCACGCGTCTTAGCGATCGCTCCGCCTCGAATGGCGCAGGAACAGAGCTGGCAGCCACGTGAATCCGCTAACGATCGAGATGCGCTGTAACACGCCGATCGGCGGATCCGACGCGACGCTCTTGTTCTGGTCGGAGACGACGACGGTGGCCGCGAAGAATGCCAGGACGACGATGCCACTCAGCATTGAATAAACGCCCCACGCTCGGGACGATCGCGTGTGCGCCGCGACGACGAGCGGCGCCACACCCAGCGAGAGGAACGCGATCAGCGAAGCCAGCCCGTGGAGGGTGGAGTGCAGCGTCGATTGAGGCGGCTCGTGCGAACCGGGTGGGTAGCCGCGCCCCGGATCAGCGACAAATACTCCTGCCGCGATCAGCGCTACCGCGTTCGCACCGATGAGGGCGGTGGCGAGGCGCGGTTCGCGCGTGCGCGACAGGCCGACTGTGCCCGCGAGAAGAAGCAGGCCACACACCACAAAGTTCGAGATCTGCAGCCACCCCCGCTCGCCGGTGCTGAGCTGACTGACGAAGTTGCGGGACGGGTCGTAGCCCGGACGGGTCCCGCCGTCAATGAAGAACGTGGCCATGAAGAGAGTCGGCGCTATCGCGCCACAGGCGAGAAGTGCGCGAGTGCTCACCGGCCGCTTCATCGCATGCGCCATCCTGCATGGAACGGTATCGCGATTCGAGAGCGCCCCGTAGCGAGAGAACATTTAGCGGGTCGCGTCCTCGCGGGAAGACGCCCGAAGTATCCGCACGGCCACTCCAAAGCCCTATGTTTATTGCCCTGGAGGGGCAGAGTGGCCGAATGCGGCGGTCGCGAAAACCGCTGACGTCGCAAGGCTTCCGTGGGTTCGAATCCACCCCCTCCGCACTTTTGCTGGCGTTCGCGATCGCTTTGAGGATCGATCACCCTCCGCTCATGTAGAGCCACCGGCACGGGATGAGGCGGGACAGACAGCTGTTGTTGTGTGCAAACGGGTGAACGACAATTCTCCGTATTCCCAATTGCATCAAAGGTGTGGAGGTCGAAGATGGCGCTCTCGATCAGTGATACGGCTCCGGACTTCGAGGCGGACACGACGCAAGGCAAAATGAAATTCCATGACTGGGTCGGAGATTCCTGGGCGGTGCTGTTTTCCCACCCGAAGGACTTCACACCGGTCTGCACCACCGAGCTCGGCTATATGGCCCGCATCAAGCCGGAATTCGACAAGCGCGGCGTGAAGATCGCCGGCATCTCCGTCGATCCTGTCGACAAGCACTCCAAGTGGGCGGATGACATCAAGGAGACCCAGGGCTTCGCGCCGAATTATCCGCTGATCGGCGACCCCGATCTCAAGATCGCGAAGGCGTGGGGCATGCTGCCGGCTGCGGCGTCGGGCGACGCCGCGAACCGCACAGCCGCCGAAAACATGACCGTGCGCAATGTCTTCGTCATCGGCCCCGACAAGAAGATCAAGCTCATGCTGGTCTATCCGATGACCACCGGCCGCAACTTCGACGAGGTGCTGCGCGTCATCGACTCGCTGCAACTCACCGCCAAGCACAAGGTGGCCACGCCGGCGCAATGGAAGCAGGGCGAGGACGTGATCATTGCGGGCTCGGTCAGCGACGAGGACGCCAAGAAGACGTACCCGCAGGGCTGGAAGGCGCCGAAGCCCTATATCCGCATCGTGCCTCAGCCGAAATAGGAAGGGGCTGCGCACGCCGCGTGCGCCGGCTCGGTCGGCGCCGCCTGTAGTAGTCTCCGCACGACGTAGCGCCACGAAAGATGGGGGAGTTGTGTCATGGCCAAATGGTCCATAAAGGGCAAGTACATTGAAGCGTGCAACTGCGCGGTGGGTTGTCCGTGCAACACGACGGGGTTCCCGACCGACGGCAAGTGTGAAGCGAATGTCGCGTTCCGCGTGGATCAAGGTCAGCGTGACGGAGTAAACCTCGCCGGGGCGAAGGTCGCCATGGCGGTCAAGTGGCCCGGCGCCATCCACGAGGGGAACGGGAAGATGGCCGTGTTCCTCGACGCGAAGCCGGAACAGCGCGACGCGCTCGTCAGCATCCTAACGGCGAAGGACGGGGGCATGCCCTGGGAGCTCCTGGCGACGACGATCAGCGACATCAAGGGCCCGTTCTTCGAGACGATCGACTTCGACCTGAAGGGCACGAGCTCGACGCTCAAGGTCGGGAACAAGATCAACGTCCAGCTCAATGGCCTCAAGAACCCTGTGACCGGAGAGCCGAACGAGGCGCACATGGTGCTTCCCACCGGCTTCATCTGGACGGACGGCAACATCTCCGTCTCGGGGGCCAACAAGGCGGACGCCGACGGCGTGAAGTTCGACCACGCCGGCCACAGCGCGTTCTACGCCGAGATCGACTGGTCGAACGCCGCGCCCACGGGCAAGGTGGCCGGCACGAAGTTCTAAGCCTGTCTACGGTCTGACCATGAGAGCGCGATCGCGCGCGCCACGGCACCTAGCGCTGCTGCCTGCGCTCCTCGTGTCGTCGGCGGTGGCCTGGCTGGCGACCAGCCAGCTCGCGGATCCGGGCATGCGCTTGGGGATCCTTACCGGCGCGACGGATAGCTCGATGGCCGACGCGGCGATGCCGATCGAGCTACCGCTCGCGATCGCGCTCTTCATGGCGACCTGGACTCTGATGATGGTGGCGATCATGTTCCCGGCGGTAGCGCCGGTCGTAATGACGTTCGACCGCTGGGCGCAGAGCAAGGCGCGGCCGAGATCTGTGACCGCGGCGTTCCTCGGCGGGTATCTGGCGGTGTGGAGCGTCATCGGCTTGGCCGCATACGCGACGGTCGTCCTCCTCCAGACGCTCGTCCCGGTGGGCGATCCGAACGCGCAACGCGTTGGAGGCGTACTGCTGGCCGCGGCCGGCTTGTACGAGATGACGCCGCTCAAGGACATCTGTTTGCGGCATTGCCGCTCGCCGATCGGCATCGTCATGCAGTACGCGGACCTCCTCGCGGAGGGCCACCGCGGTCCATTCCGCGTCGGGCTGGTGCACGGCCTCTACTGCGTAGGCTGCTGCTGGTCGCTCATGCTGGTGCTGGTGCTGCTCGGGATGATGAACCTGGTGTGGATGGGCGTCGTTGCCTCGGTGATATTCGCGGAGAAAGTGCTACCGGGGGGCGCGGTCCTGAGCCGGGTCACTGGGATCGCGCTCATCGCCGCGGGCGTCATGCTGGCGGCCGGACTTCGCTAGGCCGAGTTGCGCTGGAATTGCGCAAGTCGCTGGCCGCGCTCCATCTGCCCGCAGCCTGGTCAGCGCTTCATGCATCGCGAGCGTGTGAAGCAGCCCGAGTGGCTTTGACTCCGCGATTTCCTGCAGATGGAAGCGATTGATCGTCGCATAGCGCATGTTCTCTTGAGCCCACGTGACGGATTCCCGGACCGTCGTCTGCTCGGTTTCCCTCGGACCGGACTGTAACGTACTAGGCGATAGAGAGCGAGGCCTTACGAACGGAACGAATTGCGACATGTGCCCGCGGCACGCGCGCTATGGCTTCGCGATCACCGATGGAACCCGGCAGCTGCGTTGCACGCGTCACGCCATTGTCTATCCTCGCGTGCGCGATCGGGCGGTCCGCGTCGCGCTCGTCGTCGGCACCATCCTGTTCCTCATCAATCAGCTGGACGTGGTGCTCTCCGGCAACCTGACACTGCTGGTGATGATGAAGATCGCCCTCACCTTCCTCGTGCCGTACTCCGTGTCGACGTATTCGGCACTCGAGGTGAATCGACGCCGATAAACGGCACCGACCAACGAAGAGCGGTCGTGGTTGACGCTCGTTAGAGTCGTGAACGCACTCTCGTCCACGACCGCGAGTGGAGGACGCAGCTGATGACCGTCTCGACGAAGGTTCCGCTGATACTGCTGCCCGGCGGGATCATGCCGGCGCAACTTCGCTACGGCCCGCTCATCGAAGCGCTCGGGCCGGGAGTGCAGGCCGTGATCAAGGATCTCGAGGTCTACGCCGGACCCTCCATTCCCGCGGCCTACGCTCTCGAGACGGAGCTCGACGGGATCTCGCGCAAAGCCGATGAATCGGGCTTCGCCAGATTCCATCTCTACGGTCACTCAGGCGGCGGTGCCTTCGCCCTCGCTTACGTCGCGGTCCATCCGGAGCGCGTGCTGAGCCTGGCTCTGGACGAGCCCGCGACTGACTTCAGCGACGAGGAGACCGCCGCGATCGCTGGGCTTGATCAGCGGATGAGGCAGCTTCCCGAAGAAGACGCCTTCGCGGAGTTCATAAGGTTCTCGCTGCGGCCGGGAGTCCAGCTTCCGCCCAGCCCTCCGGGTCCGCCACCGGCTTGGATGGCCAATCGACCGGCTGGACTCGAGGCGATCAAGACGGTCTTTCTGAAACACCGTGTCGACCGAGAACGGTGGCGCGATTTCGATGGCCCCGTCTACTACAGCTACGGTAGCCTCAGCGCCGACAGCTGCGAGCTGATGCGCGACCGGCTGTCGACTTTCTTCGCCCATTTCACATCCGAGCTCTACGAGGGGCTCCACCACTTCAACACTTCTCACGCCGCCCAGCCCGAGCGGGTAGCCGCCGCCCTTCGGAGGTTATGGTCGAGCGTGCCTGGGCGACCCGACGCGCGGCGAGCCGCGACGACTTGAGCCCGCGGCGTCAAGCCGAGCTGGATCGTCCTTTCGCCGGCGCGCGCCGGCTTCGCGTCGACCACATCAGGTACCCCAACACCACCCAGGCGGAGCCAAAGAGCACGATCGGCAGCTCGAACAATCTTTCGTCCAGCGATCTCAGAATTCCTCCCGCAAGGACCAGAGGCAGAACGGTTACACCCATCACCAACGGCAATACGTCCCAGCGCGGCCCCAAGGCGTGGGTGCCACGAATGGCGGCGCCCAGAAGCACAAGACTGCCGGTGATGGCCAGGAATGTGGACAGGACGACAGCGCTACCAACGCTGAACGATTCCTCGGATAGCTCAAGCGCGCCGAGCGCGTAGAGGATGCCGGTGAGGACGATCAGCGCGCCGCCCGCATACGCAAGAAGGCCGCCTATCTTCGCCGCTCTTGCCTCTACCGCAAGGCCAGCGCTTAGTCCTAAGAGTCCGATCACGAAGAGTGGAGGGCCAGCCTCGAACAGAACGCGCGGCTGATCTCCCCCCAGCATGATGACGCCGCCCTTGATGACCCAGCACGCCCCACCCAGTGCTGCGGCGACGCCGGCCCATCGATACAGGTTGCCGCGGTTCGGGTTGGTTGCTTCCACCGTCATGTCGCCAGCGCGATCAGAAATTGAGCGTCAGCGCTCCTCCCCACCTCGGAGGAAAGGTGAGATGGCTCAAGAAGCCTGCAAACGAGCCGGTGCCGGTGGCGCCGGAGTAGGCACCTGTGCCGCTCACCACCGCGAGGACGAGGTTGACACTCGCGAGGGTGCCCGTCGCGTTCCACTGCGCCGCGCCACCGGTGATCGTTCCCGTGAGCTTCCCCTGGAACTGGCCGCCGCTATAGACGGACAGCGTCCACTTTCCGCCCGCGACCGTGTTCGTGACTCCGGGCCCGGGGTTCGGAGGCGTGTAGTTGATCGACGCGACGATGTATCCGGGAAGGTCACCGGTCGCGCGGCCAACGAACGTGGCGCCGTAGCGGACGGCCCCGACGACGACACCCGGGAAGATCTCAACGCCCGATATCGTGTCGTTGTGC
>JANMSU010000446.1:0-3463 GCA_031389835.1 Chloroflexota bacterium | reverse complement strand
CAGACGCAGAAGTTCTGGGCCGCGCTGTTCGTCGTGCCGATCGCGATCTTCGTCGCGATCGTGGCGTTCGAGTTCCGTGACTCGGCGACCGTGGGCCCGCCCGGCGGCGACCTCGTTCCTCTTGCGACGAGCATCTTCGGGGACTTCGCCTTCCCGTTCGAGGTCGCATCCGTGCTTCTGCTCGCGGCGATGGTCGGAGCGATCGTCCTTGTGAAGCGGGACGAGGAATAGATGGCCGTCCCTCTCGGCGCCTTCATCGCGGTCTCGGCGGTCCTGTTCTTCATCGGCACCGCCGGCGTCCTCGTGCGGCGGAATGCCGTCGTGATCCTCATGTCCGTTGAGCTGATGCTGAACGCGACGAACCTCGCGCTGGTCGCGTTCTCGCGTCGCTTCGGATCGATCGATGAGCGCGGCAGCGTGTTCGTCGTCTTTATCTTCGTCGTCGCCGCGGCCGAGGTCGCCGTGGGTCTCGCGATCATCCTCTCCGCCTATCGCAACCGGCCCACCGTCGACGTGGACGAGATCCGGCAGATGAAGGGCTAGATGATCCAGAACGTCTGGCTTATCCCCGCGCTGCCGCTCGCGGCGTTCTTCATCAACGGCCTGTTCGGACGCAGGTGGCTGCACCGGTGGACCGGGATCATCGCGTCCGCGGCGGTCGGTCTGTCCGCGCTTCTCGCCATCGGTGTCTTCCTCGAGGTCCAAAGTGCCCACGAGAGCACGACCGTGACGCTCTACGAGTGGATCGGCGTCGGCGACTTTCACATTAGCGTCGCGGCGCTCGTCGATCCGCTGTCGTCGGTGATGCTGCTCGTCGTCACGGTCGTGAGCTTCCTCATCTTCGTCTACTCGAACGGTTACATGGCACACGACCACGGTTTTCACCGGTTCTTCACCTGGTTGTCGCTCTTCGTGTTCGCGATGCTCATCCTGGTCATGGCCGACAACTACCTCCTGATGTTCGTCGGATGGGAGGGTGTCGGCCTGTGCAGCTACCTGCTCATCGGCTTCTGGTTCGAGCGTCCGGAGCCATACGTCGCCGCCAAGAAGGCCTTCGTCATGAACCGCATCGGCGACTGGGGCTACACCATCGGCATGATCACCACGTTCCTCGTTTTCGGCTCGATGCAGTTCACCGAGGTCTTCGAACACGTCGCCATCGCGACCGAAGCGAACCTCACGCTGATCTGCCTCGCGTTCTTCATCGGCGCTACGGGAAAGTCGGCACAACTGCCGCTCCATTCGTGGCTGCCTGACGCGATGGAGGGCCCGACGCCTGTTTCCGCGCTGATCCACGCCGCGACCATGGTCACCGCCGGCGTGTATCTGGTCGCGCGCTCGATGCCGCTGTTCGAGGCTGCCGGACCGTCGCTCGCCGTCGTCGGCGCTGTCGGCGCGGTGACCGCCATCTTCGCCGCGACGATCGCCCTCGTGCAGTTCGACATCAAGCGCGTGATGGCCTACTCGACGGTGAGCCAGCTCGGCTACATGTTCCTCGCGCTCGGCGTGGGAGCGCCCGTCGCGGCGATCTTCCACCTCGCGACGCACGCCTTCTTCAAAGCGCTCCTCTTCCTTGGCTCCGGCTCGGTCATCCACGGCCTTGGCGGCGAGCAGGACATGCGGAAGATGGGCGGCCTGCGGCGGAAGCTTCCCGTGACCTACTGGACGATGCTTCTCGCCGGCGGCGCGCTCGCGGCCTTACCGCCGCTGGCCGGCTTCTGGTCGAAGGATGAGATCGTGGCCGCCGCGTTCCTCGGTGGCTATCCCGTGCTTTGGGCGATCGGCATCCTCACGGCGGTCCTCACCGCTTTCTACGTGACGCGCGCGATGTGGTTGACGTTCCACGGCGAGCCGCGCGACCACCACCTGTACGACCACGCGCACGAGTCACCAGCGGTGATGACATTGCCGCTGATGGCCCTCGCCGTCGGCACGGCGGTGCTCGGTATCGCGATCGGTTTCCCTCCCGAAACCGGGTTCATCCACCAATTCCTCGGCCCGGTCTTCGAGCACGAGGGGGGCGCGGAGCATGCACCCGAGGCCACCACGATCCTGACCCTCGCCGCCTTCTCGGTCGCCGCCGGCGCTCTCGGGATCCTCGTCGGCCTCTCGATGTACGTGCGCCACCGGCCCGACCCTGCCGCGGTCTCGCGCGCCGCGGGGCCGTTCTACCGGCTCCTCTTGAATAAGTACTTCATCGATGAGCTGTATGACCGGCGCATCGTCGAAGCCTTGCGCGCGGCGTTCGGCGCGATGTGGGCCTTCGACATCCACATCATCGACGGCCTCGCGAACCGGCTGGGCTGGCTCGCGTCCGTTGGCGGAGCCGGCCTCCGTCGCGCGCAGACCGGCATCGTCGGCAACTACGCGCTCACGATCGTCGCGGGTCTCCTGGTGATCCTCGTGGCCTACGGTGGGTATGCGGCGGGGGTCTTCACACGATGACCATCGACCACATCCTCACGCTGCTCCTCGCCGTGCCCGCCATCGGGCTGCTACCGCTGTACGTCTTCCGGAACGACCCGCGTGCCGTGAAGCAGGTCGCCGTCGTCACGACGTTCGTCGAGCTCGTCCTCTCGCTCGTGATGCTCACGCAATTCCGCGTCGGAGAGGCCGGCTTCCAGCTGGTGGAGGAGGCGGCTTGGCTCCCGAGTCTCGGTATCCGCTACCTCGTCGGCGTCGACGGCATCTCGGTCCTGCTCGTTCCGATGACGACACTACTGACCTTCATCTCGGTGCTGTATTCGTCGGGTGGCTCGATCAAGGACCGGATTCCGGCGTTCATGGCGTCGTTCCTCGTGCTCGAGATCGGCATGGTCGGCGTCTTCGTGTCCCTCGATCTCTTCCTCTTCTATGTGATGTTCGAGCTGATGCTCGTGCCGATGTATCTGATCATCGGCATCTGGGGCGGCCCACGGCGGATCTACTCGACTCTCAAGTTCGTGATCTTCACGCTCGCGGGCTCCCTGCTGATGCTCGTCGCGATCGTCGCGGTCTGGCTGGCGTCCGGGGACGAGGGCTCGCGGACGCTCTCGTTGACGGAGCTGCTCACGAACCGCGGCCGCTTCTCCGCGGAGTTCCAGTTCTGGGTGTTCCTCGCGTTCGGGCTGGCGTTCGCGATCAAGCTGCCGATGGTCCCGTTCCACACCTGGTTACCCGACGCCCACGTTGAGGCGCCGACCGCGGGGTCGATCATCCTTGCCGGCGTTCTGCTGAAGGCGGGGGGATACGGCTTCCTGCGCTTCGCGCTCCCCCTGTTCCCGGTCGGGACGCAGCTGTGGCTGCCGGTGATCATCATCCTGTCGGTCGTCGCGATCCTCTATGGCGCGGCCGTCTCGACGGTCCAGAAGGATCTGAAGAAGCTCGTCGCGTACTCCTCGGTCGCGCACATGGGCTTCGTGACGCTGGGCATCTTCGTGCTGAACGCGCAGGGTGCGGTCGGCGCGGTGCTGCAGATGCTGAA
>JANMSU010000359.1:0-6354 GCA_031389835.1 Chloroflexota bacterium | reverse complement strand
AACACCTCGCCGGTCTCGTTCGCCCGCAGACGCGGGACCGCCTTGCGCAACCACGCGAGATCCACCGCGTATGCGCCCACGTTCGATACACGCAGGCGTCGCTCCTCGGCGGTCGCGAGGCGCACCTCCACGACGCGCGCGACGTCGCCGCTCGCGTCGCGGACGACGCGCCCGTACGCGTTCGCCGTGCCGACCATCCCCGAGAGGAGCGCGAGTGGTGCGCCGCGCGTCGCTCGCAGCTCCGCGAGCGCGCGCAGGGTGGACGCTCGCAGCAGTGGCGTGTCGCCGTACACGATGAACGCGTCGCCGGACCCGTCGGGGATGGCGCCGAGGGCAACGCGGACCGCGTCGCCGGTACCGCGCGGTGGATCCTGCATCGCAACGGTGGCGTCGCCGACGATCGCGCGCGCGGGCTCGCTCTCCTTTGACAGCACGACCACCGGGCGCGCGCCCGCGCCGCGAACGGCCTCGAGGACGTGAGCGATGAGCGGTTTCCCGGCCACGAGGTGCAGGACCTTGGGAGTCTGCGACCGCATCCGCGTGCCGAGACCCGCCGCGAGCACGATCCCCGGCGGCCCCGCCGTCATTCTTGTGATTGGCTGGTCAGGCGGTTGGGGCGCCAGGATTCGAACCTGGGAATCGGGGATTCAAAGTCCCCTGCCTTACCACTTGGCCACGCCCCATCGGACACGGCCAAAGAATACGGGGACTAGCGGTGATCTCCGGTCTTTTCGCCGTTTGCTGGCTGTTTTCCGCGCCGGATGAGCTCAGCGACACGACGCCCGCCCTTGCGCCCCAGCTGCGCGTAGCCCTCGCTGCCGAGCTGTGTCTTTCGCGCTTCGCCGCCCTTGCGCCCGAGATCCGCATAGCCCTTCGATCCAAGCTGCGTCTTGCGCGCCTCGCCCCCTTTGCGGCCGAGCTTCGCGTAGCCCTCGGCGCCGAGCTGACCTTTGCGCGCCTGACCACCGCGCTTCCCGATCTCTCGATAGAAGGACGCCCCGTGCTTGCCGGCCGTCGAGGTCCCACCCTTCTGGCCCGCTTGCCGCACGGTCATGTCTCCGCGTTTGTCGTCCATCCTTCCACGTTAAGGGGACAGCCCTCGCTCGCCCGGTCTCGCATGCCTTAGCCAGCCATCGTGTGCGCGTGTGCCACCAGGCCGATCCGGCGCAGGATGCGCGCGGCGCGCAGCGCATCGCGACGGTCATCGGCGACCGCGAAAAGCGTCGGTCCGCTGCCAGAAAGAGAGAGCGCGATGCCGCGCTCCGCGGCGCGCGAGCGCGCCTGGGCGATCGCAGGACAGAGCCGCTCCGCCGGTCCGAGGAGATCGTTTCGCGCGTTGTCACGCAACAGCTGCGGTGTCGTGGCGCGACTCGCGAACGCATCCCGCAGCACCTCGACCGCCCCCGCGGCTCCACGATCGGTGTTCTGCAGCTCGCCGAAAACGTCTTTCGTCGCGAGGCGAGCCTGCGACCGCACGATCACGAGATGCGTCGCGGCCGGATCGGGCAGTTCGTCCACCCGCTCGCCACGCCCGCTGACGAGGGCGACGCGCGCGCCGGTAGCGAAGAACGGGACGTCGGAGCCGATCGTCGCCGCGAGGGCGACCAGATCGACATCGTCGCGTTTCCAGATCGACGCGAGCGCGCGGAGCACCGCGGCCGCATCGCTGGAGCCACCACCCAGACCGGCCGCCACCGGCACGCGTTTGCGAATGTGGACGAAGGCCGTCGGCTCGCGACCTGTCGCGGTCGCCATGGCGCGCACCGCACGGCTCGCGAGATCCTCGCCCGGCGGAGCACCGACATCCGGCGCGATGCGTACCTCGAGACGCCGGTGTGAAGCGACGCGCACGCGATCGGCGAGGTCGATCGTCGCGAACACGCTGAGAAGCTCGTGGTAGCCGTCGTCCCGCTTTCCCGTCACCGCGAGCGCGAGGTTGATCTTCGCGGGCGCGAGCAGCGTGACCGCTCGCGTCACGACCGCGCCGACGAAGGATCGGTGGGAACCCCGATGGCGCGCGACAGCGCGACCCACTCCGCGAGCGTGAGCTCCTCTGGACGACGTGTCGGATCGATGCCGCAAGCGCGAAGGGCCGCCTCCGCGCGGTCGGGGGTCACCCCCGCCTCGTGACCGAGCGCTCCGCGGAGCTGCTTACGGCGATGCCTGAACACGTCGCTGACCAACCGCAGGAACGCGTTTCGTTCCAGAGGCGCGAATGCGGGAAGTGCGTGCGTCCGTAGCGCGACGACCGCGGAGCCCACCTTCGGAGCGGGGCGAAAGGCGCGCGCCGGCACGCGACGGACGATCCTTGCTTCAGCGAACGACTGCACGTAGACCGATAAGTAGCCGCGCTCTTTCCCGGATGAGGACGTCGCGACGATGCGACGTGCGACCTCCTCCTGAACGAGCAGCACGATGAGCGGGGGGCGCCGGTCGTCCCCGATGAAGCGTTCGAGCAGCGGCGTAGTGATCTGGTATGGCACGTTCGCGACGATCCTTGTCGGGCGGCGCTCGGAGAGAGCGAACAGGTCGACCTCGAGCGCGTCGGCGCGGACGATGGTGACGTTCTCGTGGCCGGAGAGCGTGTCGCGGAGGACCCGGATCATGCGCTCGTCGATCTCGACCGCCGTGACCGAGCGCACCCGTTCGGCAAGCTGCGCAGTGAGCACGCCCGGACCGGGACCGACCTCGAGTACGTCGTCCTCGGCCGACAGGTCCGCAGCGCCAACGATGGCGTCGAGCACGTCGCGATCGACCAGGAAGCGCTGGCCCAGCGAGGTCGCGGCCCGAACACCATGCCGCCGCAGGACGGTCTGAAGGTCGCGCGGATCGGCGATGTCCACCGCCGCGAAGATTAGTTGGCCGCGGCTATTTGCAAGTCCATTGGCCGGCTTGCCCGATCGAGAACATATAGGCGGCCGTGTTGGCGCTGGCGACGGGATCCCACACGCTGGCGCCGGAGTAGCCAGCGCGGACGCTGTTCGCGGCCCAGGTGCGCGGCATGAACTGGAAGAGCCCCGATGCGCCGGACGCGTTGTAGGCCGACGGGTTGTAGCGGCTCTCGCACCAGGCCACGCGCAGCAGCTGCGTCGGGTCAGCGCCCCATCGCGCAGCGGCGGACCGAATGATCGCCTCGATCTCGGCCGGTGCGGCCGCCGGAATAGCCGGCCTGGTGCCGACCCACCGGACCTCCGCAACCGGTGTCACGACCTCCACGCTCGCAACCAGCGTCCGCCCCGATTCGAGACCGTCCGCGAACTCGACCTGGTAGGTGTTGTCGGCGAGTCCCGCGATGCCGGCGGTCGCGACAACGACCCGCCCGATGGGGAGCGTCGCATCCTGACGCGTCTGGACCGTGAACGGCAGCGGCTCGCGAAGGACGATCTCGTGGGTCGTCACGCGTGTCAGTCGGATGATGTCCCCCGGGCTGACGACGGCATCGGGCGCGCTGGACAGGCGGTCCTGAGGGCCGAGCTCCACCCCATTCACCGCGAGCGCCTCGGCCACGGTGGCCGCCCTGGGGGCGCGCAGCGGGGTCAGCCCGCCGGCGTCGAGGAGGGCCAGCGGCACGCTCGGACCGCCCAGGCGGAGCAGCTCCGGGTCGGGCAGGGGGATCTGCCGCGCGAGCGAGCGCGAGACCGGAGAGACGCGGTCCGAAATGCTCGGCGCGCTCGGATGCGCGGCAAGCTCCCGCGCCGCGCCCGACGCCAGGACCCACGACGCGCCCAGGACGGCGAGCGTGAGCAGCGCAAGGGACGCGACACGCCGCAGCTCTGCCATCGGTGTTCGTTGCAACTCCCCACCCTCCACCCCCTCACACCCCGGACATGGCAACGCCCTAGGTGTACTGAGGGGGAACGCTGTCGATGCTAGCAGAGGGTCCCGAGCGTGGGTTTAGGCGCCTCAGACCCTGTTTAGGTCCGCGATCGTCCGCTTATCGTGCGCGCGGCGCCTTCCATCCCAGGCCTTCCAGATGGGCCCGAACAGCGGGTCCGGTGTCGTTTCGACCGAGGGCCGCGTCCACGAACGCGTTCACGTACCCGATCTTGTCCCCGCAGTCGTAGCGTTGGCCCTTGAGCTCGACGGCCCAGACCGGAGCGCCCTGCCGGGCGAGCTGGGAGACGCCGTCCGTGAGCCAAATTTCCCCGCCTCGGCCGGGCTTGAGTTTCTCCAGGACGTCGAAAATCTCCGGCTCGAGGATGTAGCCGTGGACCGCCGCGAGGTCGCTGGGTGCGTCTTCGGGCGCCGGCTTCTCCACGATGCCGATAACGCGCCGCGTCTCTTTGTCGACCTCGGTGCCGGCGACGACTCCGTAGCGGCTGATGTCCTTCTTCCCCACCCGGACACATCCAACGACGCTGCCGCCGCCGAGCCGCTCGCGCGCTTTGATGAGCTGCAACAGCGCGGGTTCCTCGCCAAGCATGATGTCGTCGCCCCAGAGCATCGCGAACGGCTCGTCGCCGATCAGCGGGCGCGCCTGAAGGACCGCGTGTCCGTTTCCCTTCGGCTCGGCCTGCAGCACGGACTTGACCTGAGCGAGGCGCTCGGCGCGCTTGAGCAGCGCAAGGTCCTCCTGGCGCATGTCGGCGGCGAGCCGCGCCTCGATGCGCGGATTCGGTTGGAAGTACGCCTCGATCCATTCCTTGCCGGGGCCGACGACGAGCACGACCCGCTCGATGCCGGACTCGGTCATCTCGGTCACGACGATCTCGATCACCGGTGTATCGACGACCGGTATGAGCTCCTTCGGGACGGCGCGGCTGATCGGGAGGAAGCGCGTGCCGAGTCCACCCGCCGGGATGACGCCGTATCTGACCGGCTTCACACTCGGCCCCACGGCACCGCGACCCAGCGTCATCGGCGTTCGACCGACACGCTGAACGGGACCCGCTGCGTCGTCCGGACCGCGAAACCCGTGACAGCCAGCAGCGGCGGGCGCCGGTCGCCGGTGGTGTCGACATCGAAGTCCAGCCTTCCGGCCTCCACGGTGCGCCGCTCCACCGACGTCCCGCCGGCGGTGAAGCGGAGGAGCTGCACCGCGAAACGCTGCGCGACCACGTTCGTCGAGCGCACGAAGCCGTCGGCCTTCCAGCCGTTGTCGGTCTCCGCATCGTCGTTCAGCGCCCCCGTGATCGTGACGTCATCGATCGCCATCCCGTGCAGGTTGAGCGCACCGTCGGTCACGTATTCGAAGCGAAGCTGGATCTCTTTGCCCGCATAGGGGGAGAGGTCCACCTCCTGCTGGATCCACGCCGGGGTCCTGCCGGCACCGGAGTTGCCCGTGAACCCATTGCCGAGATTGCTGCCGTTCGGATCGTCCCGCGTCGTTGCCGGCGTCGCGAGCGTCGTCCAGCGCGCGCCGCCGTCCGTGGAGACGGCGACGTAGCCGTAGTCGTAGTCCTGCTCGATCTCGTACCAGGTCCAGAACGAGAGCTTCGGTGCGGTCGCGCCGCGGAGGTCGACCGTTCGGGTGAGCGTGCTGTCGAGGCCGTCGGCGCGATCGGACCACCACATCGCCTTGCCGGAATGCGGTTCGGTCGGGACGAGCTTCGTGTCCCGTGCCCCCTCGAAGCGGATCTTCATCGCCGCCCGAGGCACTTCGACGTAGCGTGCCGCGTACTCGTGCGTGGTGGCGTTCAGCGTGTTGCCGAGCGTCACGCGGTCCTGGTCGGTGGCGCCCGCGGGCGTCCGCGCAGCGAGGCCGCTTGGGTAGCTGTAACGCGCGTCGGAGGGTGATCCGATGAACGCGTTCGCCGCGACGAAGTCCAGGAAGAGCTCCTCGATGCCGCGTTGCCCTCGCGCGCGGAGGACCGCGTCCAGATCCGCCGGCGTGTCGATGCCCTTCGACATGAACGCATTGATGAGGTCGTCCCCGCCAGCCTGTTGGCGCGCGAACTCGAGGAAGAGGTACGAGAGTCCGTAATGCGCCTGGGATTTCTCGAGCTCGGGCCAGTCGTTCAGCTGCGTATCCGGCAGCTGAAGGAACGTCTGCGCGTGTGAGACCGGGAACCCGTTCGCAAGCTCACAGAGCTGCGCCTGGCCCTCGTTGAACCAGACCTGCGATCGCTTGCGCTTGCCGTACTGGATCATGTGGCAGAACTCGTGCGCGACGACGGAGCTGAAGTAGCTCGTGCCCGGGCGGGCGGCGAGCGAGTTGATGTACATCATCTCGCGCTCTGACGAGAACTCGTTGACCCAGAGCGGTAGCTCGTCGGACGAGTTGAAGTAACCGGCCGCTGCGCCTGGGATCCGCGCCACAAGGATGTTGATGCGCGGATCGGAGTCGATGCCGGGCGTCCACTCCTCGCCGTACAGCCTGCGGGTCGTCGGGTAGATCCTGGTCTGGAACGCCGA
>JANMSU010000284.1:0-4279 GCA_031389835.1 Chloroflexota bacterium | reverse complement strand
GCTCGAACTCGGCGATCACGTGGCCCCACTGGCCCTTGCCGCCGGACTGTTTGATGTAACGGCCCTCGGCCTTGACCGGCTTGGTGATCGCCTCGCGGTACGCGACCTGCGGACGACCGACGTTGGCCGCGACCTTGAACTCCCGGCGCATGCGGTCGACGATGACCTCGAGGTGCAGCTCGCCCATGCCCGAGATGAGCGTCTGCGCCGACTCGGGATCGGTGTGTACCCGGAAGGTTGGATCCTCTTCCGCGAGACGCGCGAGCGCGAGCGACATCTTCTCCTCGTCAGCTTTCGTCTTGGGCTCGACGGCGATCTGGATGACCGGCTCCGGGAACTTGATCGTCTCGAGGACGACCGGCTTATCTGGATCGCTGAGCGTGTCGCCGGTGAATGTCGACTTGAGTCCAACGGCAGCGGCGATGTCGCCGGTCGCGACGAACTCCACGTCCTCGCGGTCGTTGGCGTGCATCAGGATGATCCGACCGATGCGCTCGCGGCGATCCTTGGTCGGGTTGTAGATCGTGTCGCCGGCCTTGAGGAAGCCCGAGTACACACGGAAGAACGCGAGCTTGCCGACGAACGGGTCGCTCATGATCTTGAACGCGAGCGCGGCGAAAGCCTCGTCGTCGCGCGGCTCGCGCACCAGCGGCTCGCCGCTCTTCGGGTCGACACCCTCGACCGGCGGAACGTCCAGGGGCGACGGCAGGTAGTCGACGATCGCGTCGAGCATCGGCTGCACACCCTTGTTCCGGAGCGCGGCGCCGCAGAGAACGGGAACGACCTTGTTCGCGATCGTCGCGGCGCGCAGCGCCGTGCGGAGCTCCTCGGGCGAGATCTTGTGTTCTTCCAGATAGCGGTGGAGCAGCTTGTCGTCGGTCTCGACGACCTTCTCGACCATCAACTCGTGCGCCGCCTTCGCTTCCTCGAGCATGTCCGCAGGGATCTCTTCGATGATCGGATCGGCCGGTGTGTCCTGCGGCCACAGCATCGCCTTCATCTCGATGAGGTCGATGACGCCGCGGAACTTGTCCTCGCTGCCGATCGGCAGCTGGATCACCGCGGGGTTCGCGCCAAGACGGTCGACGATCATGGCAACGCAGCGCTTGAAGTCCACGCCGAGCCGGTCCTGCTTGTTGATGAAGCAGATGCGCGGGACCTTGTACTTGTCCGCCTGACGCCACACGGTCTCGGACTGCGGCTCCACGCCAGCGACGCCGTCGAACACGACGACGGCCCCGTCCAGGACACGCAGCGAGCGCTCCACCTCGACGGTGAAGTCCACGTGCCCGGGCGTGTCAATGATGTTGACGCGGTGATCCTTCCAGAAGCATGTCGTGGCGGCCGCGGTGATCGTGATGCCGCGCTCCTGCTCCTGAGGCATCCAGTCCATCGTCGCAGCGCCGTCGTGGACCTCGCCGATCTTGTAGATCTTCTTGGTGTAGAAGAGGACGCGCTCGGTCACGGTCGTTTTGCCCGCGTCGATGTGCGCGATGATCCCGATGTTGCGGTAGCGCTCGAGCGGATACTCGCGCGCGATCTTGGGGGCCTTGTTGGTCTTGGTCTCGATCATCTCAGCGACTACCACTTGTAATGACTGAACGCCTTGTTGGCTTCGGCCATCTTGTGCGTCTCTTCTTTGCGGCGGACCGCGCCACCCGCGTTGTTCATCGCGTCCACGAGCTCGCCAGCGAGACGGTCGGCCATCGACTTCCCGGGACGTTTGCGCGCGGCCTGGATGAGCCAGCGCATCGCGAGCGAGGTGCGACGGTCGGCGCGGATCTCGACGGGGACCTGGTACGTCGCGCCACCGACACGGCGCGGCTTGACCTCGATGAGCGGCATCGCGTTCTTCAGCGCGAGCTCGAAGACCTCGATGCCCGGCTTGCGCGTCATCGTCTCGGCCTGGTCGAGGGCGCCGTAGATGATGCCCTCGGCGGTCGTGCGCTTACCGCGCTGCATGAGGTTGTTGTTGAACTGCGCGAGCAGCACGTTGCCGTACTTGCGGTCGGGGATGGTCTTGCGTTCCTGCGGGCGAGCTCGGCGCGGCACGCTAAGACGCCTTCCGCTTCTTCGGGTTCGGGTTCTTCGCGCCGTACAGGCTGCGACCGCGCTTGCGGTCCTTGACACCGGCGGTGTCGAGCGTGCCGCGGACGATGTGGTACTTCACCGATGGCAGGTCCGGCACGGCGCCGCCCTCGATGAGGACGACGGAGTGCTCCTGGAGGTTGTGGCCGATGCCCGGGATGTAGGCGGTGACCTCCATCCCGTTGGTCAGGCGGACACGCGCGATCTTTCGCAGCGCCGAGTTCGGCTTCTTGGGGGTCATCGTGCGGACGACCGTGCAGACACCGCGCTTTTGGGGCGCGCCACGACGCAGCTTGGTGTGGCGACCCTTGAGCGAGTTCCAGGTCGTGCGAAGAGCCGGTGTATCCACCTTCTTCTTCTGCGCCTTCCGCCCACGACGGACCAGCTGCGAGATCGTTGGCACGTGGACTCCTTCTGTTACGTCTCTCCCGGGCACGCGGACGCGCCAAAGAGGACTCTTGACCGATGTGCGATTGGGCCCCCAACCGACCAAGGAGCCGACCCTCGCGGGTGCGGTCCTCAGGCGCAGCGCGGCCGCGGTCACAAAATCGCGAACGGGCCGATGCGCGAAATGACCGCCCTGTCACAGGCGGTCACCGTCTCGAAAGACAGCCGAAGGTGAAGTTTAGGGGGTCCGCTTACGGTTGGTCAACCGCCGGGGTCCGGCTGGCGAGGGCCCGCCGGCGCATCGCCAGACGGCGTCGCACGGTCGCCGGATCGGCGGTCCGCTGGAGCTCGATCCGCTTGTCACGCCAGGCCCGGACCGCGGTGGACACGAGCACCCAGAGGAGGCCGGCGAGCGGGACCGCGAACAGCGCGCCGATGACGCCGCCGAGCTGGAAGCCGAGCGCGAGGGCCAGGATCGATCCGACCGGATGGATCCCCACGGCCTTGCCGACGAGGCGCGGCACCAGGATGTTCGACTCGATCAGCTGGATGAAGACGAAGGCGACCCCGACCCAGATGACGGTGGGCATGGGCAGGGAGGCCGCGACGATCAGCGCGGGCACCGCGCCGACGACCGGACCGACCATTGGTATGAGCTCGGCCATCGCCGCGAAGAGCGCAAGGAACAGCGCGTATGGAACGCCGAGCACGAGGAGCACGGCCGCGACGAGGATGCCGAGCGACAGCGCCACCAGCAGCTGAGCGCGGACGTAGGCGCCGAACACGCGGGCGATCTCGCTGAAAACGCGCCGCGCGCCCGGCCGGTGCGTCGGATCGAGCCATCGAAGAACGACGGCGCGCAGGGGGCGGATGTCCAGGAGCAGGTAGAAGGTGATCACCAGGACGAGACCCAGGTCGATGAGCGACGTCACGGTGCCGATCGCGACGCTCGCGGACCACTCGTCGATCTTCGCTCCCTGCTCGGTCACCGCGCTCAAGCGCTCCTGTATGTTCGCCGGCACCTCGTAGGGACCGATGGTGATCGACGAATTGCTCTTCAGCGCGTCAGACAGCTGCGCCAGCTGATTCGAGAGGCGCTGACCTTCCCCACTGAACTGCCACGCGATGACGCCGGCGAGCGCCAGCAAGGCGGCGAGGGTCCCGAAGAACACGAGCGCGGCCGCCGCGCGCCGCGGCATCAAGTTCTCGAGCCGCGTGACGAGTGGCGCGAGCGAGAACGTCAGGACGCAGGCGACGCCCGCGATCACCAGGACGTGCCCGAACGGGCTCAAGAACTCGAAGGCAAGACGCAGCGTCACCAGAACGGAGAGCACGACGAGCGCGATAAGAAGGACGTACGCCGGCCACCAGTCGATCAGCGCCGGGACGCCCGCGCGCCGCGGCGTCCACCGGGACCATCCGCTGCGCTGCAGATCCTGGATGACGTCGTCCGCCGGGCGCGGCGGCGGGGTTGGTTCTACGGCCACGCCCGCATGCCTAGGCAGGGAGCGTGCCAGCAACGGCGCGGGCCACGAACTCTTGCGCAGAGCGACTAAAGGGAAGGGGCCGGCAAAGCCGGCCCCTTCCTATCTATTTGGTGTTGCGCCGAGGCTACTCGGCGGGCTCTTTGAGTTCCGCTTCGGTCGGCTCCGCGTCCGCGATGTCCTCGAGCTCCTCGGTCGTCTCGTCGTCGTCGTCGTCGAGATCCTCGAGCGACAGCTCCTCGGGCGGGAGCTTCGGCAGCTCCTCTTCCTCGTCGGTGCCGAACATCGCCGCAAGTGCGCTGGCCTTCGGCAGCCAGTCG
>JANMSU010000249.1:0-6711 GCA_031389835.1 Chloroflexota bacterium | reverse complement strand
CTCGACGCGTTTCGAGCGCCGGACTCACGTCGAGGACCCCACCATCGAGCAGCTCGCGGAGGTCGCGGAACGCACCGACGACTTCGCCGTACGGCGGCAGCTCTTCGGGATGCGCGAGCTCGTCTCGACGATCATTCCGCTCGTTCTCATTGCGCTCTTCGCCGGCCGCGTCAACTGGTCTGAGGCCGGCGCCACGATCGCCGGGTCCAACATCTTCCTGGTCGTCTGCGCGCTCGTCGTCTACTACGCGACGTTCCCGCTTCGCGCGGTGCGATGGGCGCGGCTCTTGCGCGAGGGAGGCGCGGACGTGGGATGGCGCGACCTCGTCCGGATCCTGCTGCTCGGCTGGTTCGTCAACAGCCTCGTTCCGGCGAAGCTCGGCGACCTGTACCGCTCGTATCTGGTGAAGCGGCGCTTCGGGATCTCGCTGTCGCGAACGGTCGGCGTCGTCGTCGCGGAGCGGCTGCTCGATCTCGTCGTCGTCTTCGGTCTACTGGTGCTCGGCGGATACGTCGCGTTCGGTCGGACCATCCTTCCCGATCTTTGGATCGTCTACGTGACCGGCGCGGTTCTCGGTCTGCTCATTGCCGTTGGCCTGGTCGCGATCTACGCCCTAGGTCCCAAGATCGCTCGTTTCTTCCCCGGCGAGGTGCGCCGTATCGGGCGCCTGTTCCGCGAAGGAGTGCTGCACAGCTTTCGTGCTTTGCCCTTCGCCGGTTCTCTGACGCTGATCATCTGGGGACTCGAAGCGATGCGCCTAATGTTCGTGCTCTGGGCCCTCGGTCTCGAGCTGCCGGCCTCCGGCATCGTCTTCGTCGCCGTTGCGACGTCGCTCCTCACCACGGTGCCGCTCACCCCGGCCGGTTTCGGTTTCGTCGAGATCGCCATGGTCTACGTCCTCACCGAGGGCTTTGGGCTGGCGCAGTCGAGCGCCGTCGCCGTCGCCGTGCTCGACCGCGCCGTCAGCGTCTTCTCCGTGATCGTCGTCGGGGGAATCGTCTATGCAAGATCGGACCGATCAGAGAGGGTCGGAGGCTAGCGGGGGTGCCTGAAACGAGAGCGGCGGGGTGTCGCGAACGAGCACCGAGACCGCGGGACACGGGGACCGTCGAAGAGGGAGCCAAGCGGGCCCGTCATGCGAGAGAGCGACACCACGCCGCTCTCGGTTATGCGTCTGTTCGCCACTAGACTCGCGCGCATCCGACCTCTTCTGATCGTTTCGATCGCGGCACTCATCGTTCGCATCGCCAGCGCCGTCATCGTGGCGCAGCCCGGCTACACCGACGCCTACTACTACTCGATCGTTGCCAGCCGTCTCGCGCACGGCGATGGCCTGACCGCGGACTTCATCTGGAACTTCCTCGAGGCACCGGACTTCGAGGCGCTTCCCGTCGCGAGCCACCGCTTCTGGGTGCCGCTCGCAACGACGCTGCAGGCCGGCGGCATCGCGTTACTCGGTGGTCTGGTTGGCGAATTCCGCGCAGCGCAGGCGGCGGTGATCGCGGTGGCGGCCTTTCTGCCCGCGGTGACCTATGCGGCTGCGCGTTCGCTCGACGTTTCGTCGCGGTACGCGCTCGGCGCCGCGGCGATCGTCGGGCTCGGCGGCGTGTTCGCTCCGGGACTGGTGGCCGCCGACTCGTTCGCGCCGGCGGCGCTCATCGGCACTCTTTTCTTCCTTGCGTTCGGGCGCGCCACGGGAGGCTCGGTCCGCGCCGGAGCGCTCGCGGGGCTCCTCGTCGGCCTCCTTTATCTCGCGCGCGCCGAGGGGGCGCTCTTTGGTCTGGCGCTCCTCGCGCTCGCGGCCCGCCCGGTCTCGCGGCGCGCCGGTGCGATCGGCAGCGCAGTGGCGCTCACGATCGGCGGCCTCTGGTTCGCGCGCGATGTGAGTCTGGGTGCAGGCGACCTTCTCGCGCGCTCGATGCTCCTTGTCCGCTACGAGGACTTCTTCCGGATCGCGCCGCCCACGATCTCCGAGTTCGTCGGCGCGATGCCGGATGTCCTTGCGGCGAAGGCCAACGCCGTCGTGACGAACGCGGCGACCGCGCTCTTCGGGTTCTTCGTCCTGCTGGGCCCACTGGCGGCCATGGCGGTGTGGCGGCTGCGCGCGCGCCCGCACGCGCGTGCGTGGGCGTCACTGCTCGTACTGGTCTTCCTCGCCCAGTCGCTGCTTTGGACGCTGCACTCGACCCGCGGCTCGTACTTTCACTCGCTTGCGGCCTTCTTCCCGTTCGGTATCGCGCTCGCGGCGGCCGGCGCGGAGCGTGCGCTCGCCACTCGGGACGTCAGCGTGGGTCGCCTCTGGGCCACCGGCGCACTGACACTCGCGATCGCGCTTTCCGCGGGTTCGCTGGTGCAATGGGACGCGGCGTTCAACGCCGCGACGCGCACCCGCGCGGCCGTCCTGGACGCGATCCCGCCTGGGCCTTTCATGGCGATCGACGCTGCGGCATGGCGCTACCTCAGCGGCCGACAGGTCATCGTCACGCCGTCCGAGCTCGAGCTCGGCCTGTGTCTGGGGATGCGGTACGGGGCGCGCTCGGTCGTGCTCGAGAGTGCGCACTTTCGCGAATGGGACGCTGTGTACCTGAGCCAGAGCTGGCCGATGCTGGGGGCGCCGATCGTGCGCGAGACCATCAAGATCTTTCCGATCAGCGCGAACGCGGGCTGCTCGATCGGGACCCGCCCATGACGCGCCGCACGCTCGACGGCCGCGCACTCGCGCCGCTCTTCGTCGCGCTCGCGGCGTTCGCGCTCGCGCTCGCGCTGCCGCCTGGCGACCCGGACACGTACTGGCACCTCGCGTCGGGCAAGTGGATGCTCGAGCACCGCGCGCTTCTGCGCGAGGACGTGTTCTCCAGCACGATCAACGGCCAGCCGTACAGCGTCGGCGAATGGCTCGGCCAGATCGTTCTGTACCTCGCCTATCTCGCGGGTGGATGGACGGGCCTCGTCATCCTGCGCGGACTCCTAGTCGCCACGTGTGCGTTCTTCCTCACACGTGTCGCGCTGCGCGGCGGCGCGCCGGTGATCGTGGCGGTCCCCGTCACGTGCGCGGCGCTCATCCTCTCCGAGATCGTCTGGACCGATCGCCCGCATCTCTTCACGCTCGCGCTGTTCCCGCTGATGCTCGACGTGCTGCTGCTCGCGCGTGCGGGTCGCATCCGTCTGCTCCTCGCGGTGCCGCCGCTCATCCTGTTGTGGACCAATCTGCACGGCGGCTACCCACTCGGCCTCGCGCTTGTCGGTATCTTCACGCTGGAGGCTCTCCTCACACGCCGGGACTTCATCCCCTTCGCGATCACAGCCAGCACGGCGGTCGCCGCGTCGCTGGTCGACCCGGGCTCACTCGGTCTCGGTGCCGCCGCCTCGCACGCGACGGCGCCGCCCCGCTTCATCGTCGAAGAGTCGCCGCCGGATGTGACGCGTCCCGCCGGATTGCTGTTCGCAGCGTTCGTCATTGGATCGCTCGCTCTCGCGATGCGCGGCGGTGGCTCGCTGCTCGACCTGCTGCTGCTGGCGCCACTCCTCTGGCTCGGGTTGTCGGCGCAGCGGCACATGCCGTACTTCGCGTTCGCCGCCGTGCCATTCATCGCCGCCGCCGTTCCGCGCGCGTGGCCGCCTTTGGAGCGTTGGCTCGCGCGGCGCCGACCATACCCGGCCGGCGCCGTCGTTGGCTTCGGGGCCGGCGTTGCTGCGATGGCACTCGTGAGCCTCGCGTTCGTGCCCAGCGTGCCGAACGAACGCGCCTATCCGACCGCGGCGCTCGCAGCCGTGCGCTCCTCGAACGGCGTGCTCCTACACGAGTACGACTGGGGTGGTTACCTGATCTGGCGCGCCCCCGAGCGACCGGTGTTCGTCGACGGTCGGCTATTCCCATTCCTGCCGGACGTCTTCGCGGACTGGCGTGAGGCGGTGGAGCTTGGCCCGCGTTGGAAACAGGTGCTCGACCGATACAAAGTCGATCAGGTGCTCCTCCGGCCCGATCGCGCGCTCGTTTCGGCCCTGCGCGAGCAGGGCTGGCGAGTGGTCACAGAGGACGCGCGCGCCGTCTTGCTGGAGAGGCCACGCTGAGACGAGATGGTCGCCAGAACGGGCGATATCCGTCCATATACTCGGCCCACGGCACCTCAACCGCGTCTCATCAAGGATCCGGACGACCTCGAAGCGCAGTTCGACGCGCTGGTCGACGCGCTGCGGCGCGACGTCCGGCGGACGCGCCAGCAGGTCGAGAAATTCTCGCGCGCGTATCAGCGGATGGCCGAGGCGCAGTCGGGCCGAACGACCCAGGGCGAGCTCGACGAAGCGACGCAGCGCTCGTACCGGCGCCTGAAACAGCTCCAGCTCGTCGTGCAACACATCGAGTCCAGCGTCTCGTATCTGCTGGGCTCCGGCATAGAGCCCGAGCCACACGGCGATAAAGAACAAACGCTTGACGTCGCGCAGCGCGTGCTCGAGAGCCTCGAAGCGGAGCGCGAGCGCCTCTACCGCGACGTTCACGACGGCCCCGCGCAGGTCCTGGCTAACGCGATCTTTGAGGTCGATTATCTCGAGCGCATCGCCGAGCGCGCGCCCGCGGAGCTACGTCAGACGCTGCGGAGCGAGCTCAGCACCCTGCGCGGGCAGTTCCGCAACTCACTCGACTCGGTGCGCGCGATGATCTACGACCTGCGCCCGCCCGAGCTCACCGAGCTCGGACTCGCCGACGCGATGCGCAACTACGCGAGCGAGTGGGAGACGCGGTGTGGCATCAAAGTCTCGAGCAAGCTCGATATCGAGGACACCGCGATGTCGCCGCAACAGGAGCTCGCCGTGTACCGCGTACTGCAGGAGGCGCTGCAGAACGTGCACAAGCATGCGCAGGCGTCGGCGGTCGGCATCGTCTGGCAGCGATCGGCGGGCAACTGGGTCCTCCATGTGACGGACGACGGCATCGGCTTCGATCTCGTGAAAGCCGCGCGTCGCGCCAAGTCGGTGGGTCTCCTGTCGATGCGGGAGCGCGCCTCGCTCATCGGTGGGACCCTGCAGATCCAATCGAACCCGGGCAAGGGCTCCGCCGTTACACTGCAACTTCCCATCGAGGGCTCCGCGAGCGTGACGCACGTTGAAAGAGGAAGGTCCCTTGGCCGACAAGATTGACCGCGCGAAAGACGCGGATCGCAATATCCGTGTCGTTCTCGCAGACTCCAGCCGGCTCACCACGATGGGCATCAGCCAGGTGCTGCAGAAGGAACCCGACATCGAGCTCGTGGGCACCGCCTCCGACGGCGAGGAGGCCGCGGCGAAGACGCTCGAGCTCGAACCCGACGTGCTCATCATCGAGGCCGACCTGCCGCGCACGTCCGGGATCAAGGTCACGCAGCGCATCCGTCGCGAGCTGCCGCACGTCGGCGTCGTCGTTCTGACAGCGAAAGACGAGGAGCAGACGCTCTTCGAAGCGATCCGCGCGGGCGCGGCCGCCTACCTGAACAAAGACTGCGATCCGACGGAGCTCGTCGACGCGATCCGCAAGGCGCGCGCGGGCCAGTTCATCATCAATGAAAAGGTGTTCACCCGACCGGCGGTCGCCTCGAAGGTGCTGGCCGAGTTCCGCGAGCTGTCGGTGTACGGGCCGGGCTCGTCCCACGTGTTCGCGCCGCTCTCGCCGCGCGAGGTCCAGATCCTCGACAACATCGCCCAGGGAATGACCAACAAAGAGGTCGCATACGCTTTGGCGATCTCAGAGCAGACGGTGAAGAATCACATGTCGAGCATCCTGCGGAAGCTGTCGGTGAACGACCGCACGCAGGCGGTCGTGTACGCGATCCGACAAGGGTGGATAAAAGGTCCGGAGATGGGTACTTGAGCGTGGCAGCGCCCGACCTCGCGACCGAGTTCATCACCGAACAGAAAAAGATCACCGCGGAGGTCCGCGAGCTGGATCTCCTGGTCGAGTCGACGCTGACCGAGGTCAGCCGGCTCAAGGCGCGCGAGGATCAGACGCGCGCCAAGGTAGAGGAAGCGCGCGCCAATCCCGCGAACTTCCAGCGCGAGCAGATCTTCACGCTGACCGATGAGTACTCCACCGCGTTGTCACGGCGCATGACGATGGAGGCCCAGCTCGCCGGGTTGCAGGCAAAGCGCAAGCTCCTCGAGCGCGCGAGGGCGCTCGTCACCGCGGCGCAGGACCACGTCCATACGAGTAGCTCGCGCGCGCCGCTGCCGGCCGACACGGCGCCGATCATCGACGAGAGCCGCCTCCTTCAGGCCGTCGTGGACACGCAGGAGGAGGAGCGCAAGCGGATCGCGCGGCAGGTCCACGACGGTCCCGCACAGGCGATGGCGAATGTCGTGCTCCAGTCGGAGATCAGCGAGCGCCTCTTCGAGGTCGACCCGCAGCGCTCGCGCACAGAGCTCGCCGCGCTCCGGCAGATGGTGAACAAGACGCTGCAGGAGCTTCGCGGCTTCATCTTCGAGCTGCGGCCGATGATCCTCGACGACCTGGGTCTCGTGCCGACGATGCGCAGGTATGTTCAGACGCTGATCGACAAGCACGGCATCCGCATCGATTTCTCGAGCACCGGCCGCGACCGGCGCCTTCCCTCCGACGACGAGGTCGCGATCTTCCGGCTCATCCAGGATTCGCTGGTCGAGCGCATCGAAAAGGCGACGGCCAAGGATCTCGTCCTCGGCATGACCTGGAAGGACGACAAGCTCGAGATCCTGCTTCAGAGC
>JANMSU010000245.1:0-3008 GCA_031389835.1 Chloroflexota bacterium | reverse complement strand
CCCGGGAACATCCACTCCTGTATGAGGACCGTGCCCTCAGATTGGGTCGCGACGGCCGTCGCGATGCTGGTGAGGTCAGATGGGAAGCCCGGCCACACCTGCGACTGGACCTTGGGGATCGCGCCCCCCATGTCGTGCTCGATCTCGTAGCGGTCCTTCGACTTGACGAAGAGGTCCTCGCCGCGCACCTCGGTCTCCACGCCGAGCCGTCTGAAGACCAGCCGTGTCATCTCGAGGTACTTCGGTACGGCGTTCTTGATGGTGATCTCGCCGTGCGTCATGGCGGCCAACCCGATAAGCGAGCCGACCTCCATGTGATCGCTGAGGATCGTGTGCTCGACGCCCTTCAGCCGGTCGGCGCCGTCGATCGTGATCGTGTTATACCGATGCCGTTGATGCGCGCCCCCATCCGCAGCAGCGCGATGCTCAGCTGCTGGACATGTGGTTCGCTCGCAGCGTTGCGGATGACCGTTCGCCCTTTCGCGAGGACCGCGGCCATGAGCGCGTTCTCGGTCGCGGTGACGGAGGGCTCGTCGAGCAGCACGTCCGCGCCCTTGAGCCCATCGGTATGAAGTCCGTAACCGGCCTGCGCGACATCGAGCTCTGCGCCGAGGGCGCGGAGCGCGAGGAAGTGGGTGTCGTTGCGACGCCGACCGATGACGTCGCCGCCCGGCAGGCCGAGCGTGACCTTCTTGTGACGCGCGAGGAGCGGCGCGGCCAACAGAAGTGACGTTCGTATCTCGCGGGCCAGCGCCGGCGGGACGTCGGTGGTCTTCAGGTCGGAGGCGGTGATGCGAACCGTGGTCGCATCGAGCTCTTCGACCTTCGCGCCGAGCGCGCTGACGATCTCGAGCATCCCGCGGACATCGCGGATACGCGGCACGTTCCTGAGCGTGACGGGATCGTCGGTCAGCAGCGCGGCGGCGATGAGCGGGAGCGCCTCGTTTTTGTTGCCGGCCGGGCTGATCTCTCCGCGCAGCGGTGTTCCGCCTTCGACGATGAAACGTGCCATCCGCGGCTAGCCTAGCCCGATGGCGACGGCAGGCTTGTTCTGATCGACCCCGCCGCGGAGCGTGCCGGTCTTCGGATCGACGAGGATCGCGTTAGGGCGCGCGAACCACGCCGACATGAGCGTCTCTTCCTTCACCTCGACCTGATGTCCGAGCGCTGCGAGACCTTCGCGCACGTTCTCGGGGATGCGCGAATCGACCAACAGCCCCTCGCCCTCGTCGTGCACGCGCGGACGGTTCACCGCGTCCTGCGGCCCGTCGCCGAAGTCGACGACGTTGACGATCGCTTGCGTCACCGCGCTCATGATCTTGCGGCCGCCGGGCGCGCCGACCGCGAGCAGCGGCGTGTCTCCCCGCACGATGAGCGTGGGCGCACCGGCCCAGAGCACACGCTTGCCGGGCGCGATCGAGTTCGGATGCCCCGGCACCGGATCGAACCAGGTCATGCCGTCGACCAGCACGATGCCCGTGCCCTTGGGCACGAACCCCGATCCGAAGCCCTGGCCGAGGGTTTGCGTAAGCGACACCATCGTCCGGTCCTTGTCGATCGCGTTCAGGTGTGTGGTGTGATCCGCCAGCTGCGAGAAGCGATGCAGGAATGACGCGCGCAGCGCCTCGGCGACCAGATGCAGGTGATCGACGCCGCCGCGCTCTTTCTTCCCGACCGGGAACGCGTCGAGAACGGTGAGAGCGCGAGCGACCGTCGGCCCGCCCGAGAGACCGTCGAGCGTGATCACACGATGGCCGCGGTACATCGTCTGCAGCGGCGTCCCGACGCGGGCCTCGTACTCCGCGAGGTCGTCCGCACCCAGCACGCCGCCGTTGGCGCGCACGTCGGCCACGATCGCCTCCGCGATCTCGCCGCGATACAGGACGTCGGGACCCTCGCGCGCGATGCGCTCGAGCGTGCGCGCGAGATCCGTCTGAACGACGCGGTCCGACGGCTCCGTGCCGATCGGCGGGCGGAGCGGAGCGCCGCTCGGACGGAAGAAGATGCGTTTCGCGTCGCCCGCCTTCCACAGGCGCTCCGCGTACATCGCGAACGAGAGCGCGACGTACCAGTCGATCTCGAAGCCATCGCGAGCCAGCCGGATGGCCGGCTCCATCACGCGCGCGCGGGGGAGAGATCCGTAGCGCTCGAGCGCCAGGCAAAGCGCCGCGGCCTGACCGGGCACGCTCACGGAAGTCGCGCCGTCGATGTTCGCGCCGTCTTTCACTGCGGGCCAGAGGTACATACCGGCGCGTGCGCCGCCGCCGGCGAGCTCGAACATGTCGGGACGAGCGCCCAGGGGCGCGCGTGTCCCGCCCTCGACCGACGCGACGACGCCATCCGCTCGGCGGATGACGAGACCGGCGATCCCGCCGATGCCGCTGGTGAACGGTTCGACGACACCCATCACGAACGCGGCTGCGACCGCCGCGTCGACCGCATTCCCCCCGTCGCGCAGCATCTCGATGCCTGCCTCCGCCGCGCGTTCGTGCTCAGCGGTGACCATGCCGCCATCAGAGGCTGGCCGGGTCTTGGAGTGATGCCACTGGCTGCGGACGTCGGGCATGCGCGCGGATACTAGGCGTCAGATGCGGTATGACGCTGTTGGCTTCGACCTCCTGACGGCGCTGCTCGATACGTGGTCGCTGTTCGCTGATGTCGCGGGAGGACGCGATCTCGGCATGCGCTGGCATGCCGCGTCGCAGTCGCTGCTCCGCGGCAAGCGTTATCGCCCATTCGAGGACGTCCTGCGTGATGCCGCGGACTCGGTCGGCATCAAGGGAGCGCAGACCGACGAGCTGATAGCGCGCTGGGGCGAAGCCACGCCGTGGCCCGACGTGCCTGACATCCTTCCACGAGTGAATTCGTACACGCGCTTCATCGTCACGAACTGCTCCGAACGCCTCGGCTCGCTTGCGGCCGCACGCGCGGGCAGGTTCGATCTGGTGATGACCGCCGAGCGCGCGGGCGCGTACAAGCCCGACCCACAGCCATACCGCGCGGCGCTC
>JANMSU010000237.1:0-3872 GCA_031389835.1 Chloroflexota bacterium | reverse complement strand
GTGCGCTCGCGGCGTATGAGCCTCGGCGGTGGAGTCGTCATGAGCGGGACGAAGCGACCCGCGCCGGCGGCGAGCGATGCGCGCCTCGCATCCGCGTTCTACGCTCTGCGACCTGGCGGCTGGCGGGATTACTGGACGCTGCTCCATCCGCCGTACACGGCATGGCATCTTTCGTACGTGCTGATCGGCGCGGCGCTCGCGCCGGCGCCCGATCCGCGCATCGTCGTGGGCGCGCTGCTCGCGTTCGGACTGGCTCTCGGCGTTGCTGCGCATTCCTTCGATGAGCTCCAGGGTCGTCCGCTAGGCACACGGATCCCCGCGCGCGTGCTCGTCGCCCTCGGAGTGCTCGGACTGGCCGGTGCGGCGGCGCTGGGCGTCGTGGCGGTCACGATGCTCGGTCCGGCGTTCGCCATTTTTGTCGCCGCGGGCGTCGCGCTCGTCCTTCTATATGCGTTCGAGGCGCCGCTCGTTCATTCGGACCTTGGCTTCGCGCTGGCGTGGGGTGCGTTCCCGGTGCTCACGGCCGCATACGCCACCGGGGCACCGCTGCTTCCGGCCGTTGCGGTCGCGGCCGCCGCCGCGTTGCTCAGCCTCGCGCAGCGGATCCTGTCAACGCGGGTGCGCGCGGTGCGACGACGAAGTCAGTCCGTCGTGGGTGAGGTCCGCTACCGAGACGGGTCGCGCGAAACGCTCGACGCGGAGGGCCTCATCGCGGCGCCCGAGGGCGCGCTGCGGATCATCTGGCTCGCGGTCGTGGCGCTCGCGGTCGGGCTCCTGCTCTCCCGATACGTCTAGCGCGGCAGCTGCGCGAGGAGCCGTTCGGCGTTGCGGTAGGCGATCGCCTCGGCAGCGTCTGCCGGAAGCTGCGCAAGCCATCCGCGGATCCCGCGCACGATCTCCGCGTACAGATCCCAGCGCTCGTTCCCGGTGAACGTGCCGCCCACGGTCCAGGTGTCGGTTCCGATCATGAAGCGGCCGCTGTGCCGCAGGAGCAGGTCGCGCCAGCGCGGGTCGATCGCGCCGTTCGGCGCTATGTCGGACCGCAGCGAGAGCTCGACGGACAGCTTCGGCCATCGGTCCAGCAGCGTCGCGATCTCCTCCGGCGTCGTGACCACTCCGGCGTGGGCCCACAGCACCGTCGCATCAGGCATGTAGTTCAGGAGCTCTGCGACCGCGCGAGCGTTGGCGTGCGGCTGGAGGAAGAGCCTCTCTCGCTGAGCGAGCGCGAGGACGCTGCGCACGGTCGGCAGGCCGATCTGCCCGGGGAGCAGGTGGAACTCACCGAAGCCGCGGTGCTCGCCCGCGCGGTACGCCGACTCGACGTACGCGACGATCGAGGGATCGCGTGTCCACGAGAACACGTCCGCCGCGTTGCGATACGGACCGAGCACGGGGACGATGCGATCCCCGAGGACCGCGCGCAGCCTGAACGTGCCTTCATCGGGCGCGCTCGAGACGAGGGCGGAACGAACGCCGACCGAGTCGAGAAGCCTTCCGATGGCCTCGTGCGGATATGCGGACCACGCGGCCCTGCTGTAGTGGAGATGTGCGTCGAGGAGCGGCATCAGCGTCGGCGTCGGTGAGGCTGTCGGCGTTGGCCTGGGGGAGAGGGAAGGCGCCATCGTGGCCGTGGCCGTGGGCGACGGTGCCGGCGCGGGCGTCGCCACCGGCGCGCATGCCGTCGCTACGACGAGCGCGACGAGAAGACTTCTCACCGAGTTACCGTAGCGCGCCGATCCGCAGCGTCGATATCGCGAGCATTAGTGCTTTTGGCCCACCGAATGCTGGCATACGTGTTGACGGAGGTGGCATATGCCACGCAGCGAGGGTCCCGATATCGCGACCGACCAGCCGACCACCGAGCAAACCGAGACCGAGCGGGTCATAGAACAGCGCCGCGGCGAGCGCGGTGGACAGGACGCGACGAGCACAAAGACCTACACGGTCAAGTCAGGAGACAGTCTCTCGGCGATCGCGGAGTCCGAGATGGGCGACGCGAACCGTTGGCCCGAGCTTTACGAAGCGAACAAGGACGCGGTCGGAAAGAACCCGGACATGATCCATCCCGGGTTGGAGCTCAAGATCCCGGTCTAGCGCGAACGCGGCGCGATTGGCTGCGGCGGTCGCTTACTTCTTCCGCCCGGGCTTCGCCTTGAGCGGATTGCCTTTCTTGCCGCCGCGGCCATAGCCGCCGCCGGGCGGGTTCGTTGCACGGCCGCTCCGCGAGGGACTCGGCTTCTTGACCGGCATCGTCTCTCCTCCTTGTGTGATGGCGACTGAACGATGCTGCGCATCACCAGCCAGCCTTCTGACAAACTTGCGCCCTGATGCATACGCAGGACAGCGCGCTCGGTCCGATAGCGATACCGGCCGCGGGCCAGCGCGCCACCGGGCACTTCACATTCGAGGGCGACGAGGGTCTCGCGAAATACAAGTGGCCGTTCTTCGCCATCACGGGCAAAGTGTCGGGTCCGACGGTGCTGGTGACCGCCGGGATCCACGCCGCCGAATACACCGGCATCGAGGCGGCGATCCGCCTCGGACGCGACACCGATCCGGAGAAGGTGCGCGGCATCCTGATCGTCATCCCGCTTCTCAACCGCCCCGGTTTCTACGAGCGCAGCGTGTATGTGAACCCCGAGGACGGCGACAACCTGAATCGACTGTTCCCCGGTGACCCGATGGGCAAGTGGGGAGAGCGCTTCGCGCATCGGCTGCTGACGGAGATCGTGACTCGCTGCGAGTACGCGATCGATCTGCACGCCGGCGATCTGATCGAAGATCTGACGCCATTCGTCATCTACCGCGAGACCGGTGAGGCCGCGCTCGACGAGCGGATCCGCAGGATGGCCGGCGCGTATGGCGCGCGCTGGGCGGTCAAGAGCGCGCCCACAGGCGAACGTCCTGGCTCCCTTTACGCACTCGCCGCGCTCAACGGCGTTGCCTCGGTGCTCGCAGAGTCCGGCGGACGCGGACTTCTGATCGAAGAGGACGTCGTGCGTCACGTCCGTGGCGTGACGAACATCCTGCGCGCGGTCGGCGCGCTGGACGGCGCGCCCGAACCGGTCGCGCCGCCGCGCGTCGTGAACAGCTTCGACTGGCTGCGGTCGCCCGAGGAAGGCATCTTCCACTCGCGCGTACGCGTCGACCAGCACGTCGTGGCCGGAGAGGTCGTCGGCGAGCTGGTCGATCTGGTCGGCGCGTTTCTCGCCACAGTGAAAGCGCCCGTCAGCGGGGTCGTGCTGTTCCTTGTGACCAGTCCGGCGATGAAGAAGGACGGCCTTCTTCTGGCGATCGGCGCGCTCTAACTAGACTCGGCCCATGGCTCGGATCACCGATCTCCTGGCGGCCGGGCAGACCTTCTCGTTCGAATTCTTTCCCCCCAAGGACGAAGTCGAACAAAAGCTGCTCACACGGACAATCGCCGACCTGCAGCCGCTGCGGCCGTCCTTCGTGTCGGTCACCTACCGGGGTGGCCGGATATCGCGCGAGCGAACGACCCGCGTCGTCATCGATCTGCTGGGGACGACCGACCTCACGCCGATGCCTCACCTGACCTGTGTGGCCCATCCGCGCTTTGAGCTGGGCGAGATCATCGGCGGCTTTCGGGCGGCGGGACTCGAGAACCTGCTCGCGCTGGGCGGCGATCCGCTCCCGGCTGAGGAGTCATACAAAGAGCTCGGGTACGCCTCTCAGCTGGTCGAGCTCGGACGCCGCCTCGGCTTCGAGTCGATCGGCGTCGCGGCCCATCCGGCGGGTCACCCGAAGTCTCCGGACCTGGTGTCGGACCGGCAGTATCTCGCGGCCAAGCTCCGCCTCGCCGACTTCGCGATCACGCAGTTCTTCTTCAAGGTCGAGGAGTACGAGCGCCT
>JANMSU010000229.1:0-5908 GCA_031389835.1 Chloroflexota bacterium | reverse complement strand
CGCGCTTCCCGCTGTTCCGGGAGCTCACTCTCGCGATCGCCAACTTCCCGCGGCATCTCTCGATCCACAACGGCGGCATGCTCATCACCGCGCAGCCCCTCGTGGACACGCTGCCGATCGAACGCGCGACGATGCCCGATCGTAACGTCGTGCAGTTCGACAAGCGCGACGTCGAAGACCTCGGCCTGGTGAAGATGGACCTCCTCGGCCTGCGCACGCTCTCGCTCATCAAGGACGCCGTCGCGGACATCGAGTCGCGGCACGGTGAGCGCCTCGAGCTCGGGACCATCGCGCTCGACGACGAAGCGGTCTACGACCTCATCTGCGACGTCGACACCATCGGCCTGTTCCAGGTGGAGAGCCGCGCGCAGGCGCAGGCGTTACCGCGCGTGCGTCCGCGCTGCTTCGCGGACATCGTCGTCGAGGTCGCGATCATCCGGCCCGGGCCGCTGCAGGGGAACATGGTGAATCCGTACATCAATCGCCGGCAGGGACGTGAGCCGGTGACCTACTCGCATCCGCTGCTCGAGCCGATCCTGAAGGAGACGCTCGGCGTGATCCTCTTCCAAGAGCAGATCCTGCGTGTCGCGATGGCAGTCGCGGGTTTCTCGGCGAGCGCGGCGGATCAGCTGCGCCGCGCGATGAGCCGTGCGCGGTCATCGGCCGACATGGAGAAGCTGCGCGCGCCGTTCGTCGAGGGCGCGCATGCGAAGGGCGTGAGCGGCGAGGTCGCGCACGAGATCTTCCGTCAGATCGCGGCGTTCGCGGAGTTCGGGTTCTGCAAGAGCCACGCGGCCGCGTTCGCGCTCACGGCGTATCACACCGCGCATCTGAAGCTGTACTACCCGGCGGAGTTCTACGTGGGACTCTTCAACAATCAGCCGATGGGGTTCTACTCGCCGTCCGTGATCGCCGGCGATGCCAAGCGTCACGGTGTCGCGATCCTCCCCGTCGATGTCGCGCGCTCGAACGAGAAGGCGATCGTCGAGGAGTGCTCGCATGCCGGCGACGCGCTTCATCCGGTCGACAGTTCGAACACGATCGGGCGCCGCCGGACGTGTCGCATTCACGATGTGCGACTGGGCTTTGAGTCCGTGAAAGGCCTGGGGGAGTCGGAGGCGAAGGCGATCGTCGATGAACGAAGACTGAACGGGCCATATAGAAGCTTTGATCAGTTCGCGCAGCGCGTCGGTCTCAAGGAGGAGGCGCTACGCAACCTTGCGCTGCTCGGCGCGTTCGACGCGTTCGGCGAGGCGCGCCGCGAGCTGCTGTGGCGCGCGCGCGATGCGCATCGCACCTCACCGGCGTTCACTCGACCGGCGCTCGCGCTACCAACGTCCGATGCGCCGGCGCTGCCCGCGCTCACCGAGCAGGAGCGCGTCGCGCTCGACTACCGCATCACCGGTATCCCCACCGGGCCGCAGATCATGCGTTTCTACCGCGCCGATCTGGACCGTCGCGGCGTGCTGACCGCCGCCGCGCTGGCCAGCGTCAGTCATGGTTCCACGGTTCACGTGGCCGGCGCGGTCGTGGTGAAGCAGCATCCCGAAACGGCCAAAGGTCACGTCTTCCTATCCCTCGAAGACGAAACAGGCATGGCGAACGTGATCATCCGGCCGGCGACGTACCGCCAGCACAAGCGCGTGCTCGACGCGAACGCCGCTGTCGTGGTCACCGGGACCCTCCAGAGCGTCGACGGAGCCACTTCGGTGCTCGCGACACGACTCGACGGCCTCGCGCTCTTCGTGAAGATCGCCGCCCGCGAGTGGCAGTGAATTGCGAGAGACAACAGAAAGCGCCCCGGTCTCCCGGGGCGCTTTCGTTGCGGGAGGGTCGCGCTAATTGGCGAGCTTGTCCGGGAACTGCTTGACGATCGCCTCCGCGAGGGGGTCCGCGATCATCTGACTGTGGTCCTCGGCCCGTTTGAGGTCGGGGTACGCTGACTTGTAGTCCTTCGCCGCGAGCGCGTCGATCGCCTTGCTGATGCCGGTCACGTGCATGACCAGCAGGCTCGCGACCGCGCCCTTCGGCAGGTTCGGATTCGCACCGGTGAGGAAAGCGTCGAAGTCCGCGCGGTAGCCGCTCAGGTCGTCGAGCGCCTTCTGCTTGCCAGCCGCGTCGGATTTGGCAGACGCCTGGGTGTAGGCGACGAACATCCCGAGGTGCGCGCGCCACAGCTCGAGGAACTTCTTCTCTGCATCGGTCCCATAGACGGAACCAATGGCCTTAGAGAGCTCGACCGAGTTGCGGTCAAGCGTCGCCGCTCCGGCTTTGAAGCCCGGGTCCGATCCGCCGAGCGCCATGCGCACCGGTAGGCCGGCGAGGTAGACGTGAGCGCCGAGAAGGTTGTTGAGGGTGACGCGGAGGTTGGCGGCCTTCGCGTCGACCTTGCCCGGGAACTTATCCGGGTACTGCTTGACGATCGCGGCGGCAAGTGGATCCGCGATCTTCTGACTCTGGTCGGCGGCCATCTTCAGCATGTCGAAACCGGCCTGGAGGTCCCCACTCGCGATCGCGTCGATCGTGACGGTGAGGTGCTTGACGTGGTCGACCAGCAGGTCTGCCACGGCGCCCTTCGGCAGGTTCGGGTTCGCGCCGGTGAGGAACGCGTCGAAATCCTTGCGGTAACCGTCAAGGTCCGACATCGCCTTGTCCTTCTTGGCTTGGTCCTTGGTGGCCGCGCCCTGCGTGTATGACACGAACATGCCGATGTGCGCGCGCCACAGCTCGAGGAACTTCTTCTCCGCATCGGCGCCGTACACGGTGCCGATCGACTTCGAAAGCTCCACCGAGTTCATGTCAAGCGCGGCGGCGCCGCCTTCGAAGCCGGGTGTGTTGCCCAGCAGTGCCTCGGCGACGGCGAAGCCGGCGAGGTACACGTGCTCCTCGAGCTGCGTGTTGAGCGCGACGCGGAGGTCGGCGGCTTTCGTCGCCGATGTGATCGCCGCGCTTGGGCTCGCCATCATGGTCGGGCTGGGTGCTGCCACGGTCGGGCTGGGGGTGCTCGCGCCGGGCGACCCGCAGGCCACCGCGACCGCGAGGCATGCGAGTGCTACTGCCGTGAATCGAATGATGCGTGGTCTCATGGTCTCGCTCCTTTTCTTTAGTGGGTCACTTCACGACCACCGTCGCCACCATGTGGCGATGACGGTCGCAGTAATACGCATAGGTGCCTGGGTCCTGGAACGTGAAGCGGAAGCTCGTGCCCGCGCCGTCCAGCCTTCCGTTGAAGCGGCCGTCCGGCGAGGCTTCGTAGATGCCGAGGCCGGTGTTCCGTGTGGAGCCACCGGTGACGGTGTGAAGGATCTCGTCCTGGTTCGTCCAGACCACGGTCGTGCCTACGCTCACCGTCGTCAGCTCCGGGCTGAAGACGAATCCCTTGATCGATACGGTCGGCGACGCTTCCGCGGCGGAGGTGGGTGAACCGGCGGAGGTAGGTGAACAGGCGGCGAAGACCAGACAGGCCAGGGCGATCGTTACGTGCTTCAGGGTCATGCTCTGGACTACGACGATCGCGCGCGGATCGGATGACTAATTGCCGACGGTTACGTTGGAGATTTGCTCGGTCGCCAAGCAACAGATCCGAAACGAGCGCGAGGGTCGTAGTGTCAGATGGAAATATCGACTCGACCGATCGACGACGAACAGCTGATCGTCCGTGTCGCGCAACGGGACGCCGAGGCACTCGGCGACCTGTACGACCGGCATGGTCGACTTGTGTTTGGCGTCCTTTACCGGATGCTCGGCAGTCGCGAGAGCGCTGAGGAGGTCGCACAGGATGCCTTCCATGCCGTCTGGCAGCGTGCGAGCACCTATCGCGCTGACCGTGGGGCCGTACGCGCTTGGCTCGTCACGATCGCGCGTAACAAGGCGATCGACTGGCGGCGCACGAAGGGCAAGCGCCAAGAGCGTGAGTTTCAGATCGACGCCGCACCCGAACTCGTCGATGCATCGCGGCCCGAAGAGGAAGCGCTGACGATGATCCGGGACGAGCGTGTTCGCGCGGTCGTCGCCGGACTTCCCGGCGAACAGCGGGCGGCGCTCGAGCTCGCGTACTGGGGCGGACTGTCGCAGAGCGAGATCGCCGAGCGCACTGGGGTGCCGCTCGGCACCGTGAAGAGTCGCGTTCGCATGGCGATGACGAAGCTGCGCGAGCAGCTTGCTGGGGAAGGTGTCGGCACATGACCGAGCATCCGCTCGACGACCTCGGCGCATATGCGCTCGGCGCCCTTGACCAGCCGGACCGCGAGCGCGTTGAGGCGCATGCGCGCGGGTGCGCCCAGTGTGCCGCGGAGATATCCGGGTACTCGACGGCCTTGACTGTTTACGCAGCCGCGGTCGATCGACCGGTCGCTCCCGAGCTACGCGAGCGCATCGTGACGCGTCACCGTCGCGGCAACGCGTTCGTGTCGTGGCTGTGGCGTCCGATGCCAGCCGCCCTCCCGATCGCGCTGACGATCGCGCTCGTCGCCTCACTTGCATCCGCCGTCGTCGCTCGCAGGGAGGCGGACGGCTACGCGGCTGCGCTGGCGGGCGTCGCGGATGGCCGCGTCGTGGCGCTACAGAACACGGGCGAGCTGGCGGGCGCTCGAGGTTCGCTGGTCATACCTCAGGCGGGATCGCCATATCTCGTACTGGCGATGCCGGCGCCGCCGCCGGGCCGCGCCTGGGAGGCTTGGGTGCTGCGCGACGGCCGCCCGATCGCCGCGGGCATCGCGGCTCCGCGCAATGGTGTCTTAACTGTCGTGCTCGAGACGCCCTTCCAAGCCGGTGATGGGGTCGCGGTGACCCATGAACCCGCGGGCGGTGTCGCGGCTCCGACATCACCAGCGGTACTCGCGCTGGCCCGCACCTAAACCGCGGCGGTATCGGTCACCAGTCAATGCGGTAACACCACCTTGTGAGTGGCTTCAGTTGGACCGCAGACTGCCCGAAGTAACAGCAGGGAAGCAGGCAAGGACGGATCGCCTGACCCGGTGCGCACCGCGACGCAAGAGTGGGGAGACAAGTGGTAGACCCGAGCGCAGGTCGGGCAGAGGATCTGCTCGACTCGATCTTCCGTGTGGCCACGGAGCTGGTTCGCGGCGAGCGCGCATCGCTCATGCTGCGAGAAGACGCGTCCGACGACTTCGTGATCGCGCATGCGCTTGGCCTCGCCGACGACGTCAAGCGCGCCGTGCGCGTGCGGCCAGGCGAGGGCGTCGCCGGTCACGTGGTGGCGTCGAAGCGTTCGCTCCTCGTGCGTGGCGGAGACGCGTCGGTCGCGGTGAGCGGCGGGCAATACCGATCGGACTCCTTCATGTCCGTCCCGATCATGATCGACGACTCCGCGCGCGGCGTACTCAACGTGACGGACCGCTTCGACGGGGGTTCATTCGAAGAGACCGATCTCGCGACGCTCGAGATCATCGCCGGGCACATCGGCGCGTGCCTGGTCCAGCAGGAGCAGGGCGAGGCTTTGATGCGGCTGGCCGATACCGATCCGCTGACCTGGCTCTTCAACCGGCGCCACTTCGACAAGCGACTGGAGGCAGAGACGAACCGCGCGCTGCGCGCGGAGCATCTGCTCGCGCTGCTCATGATCGACGTAGACAAGTTCAAGCTCATCAACGATCGCTTCGGTCACCGCGTCGGCGACCAGGTCCTCAAGTCCGTGGCGTCGGCGCTGAAGCAGGCCGTGCGCCTGTACGACGTGCCCACGCGTTACGGCGGGGATGAATTCGCCGTGATCCTCCCCGATGCCGACACCGAGGTCGCATCGCGCGTCGCGCGTCGCGTTCTCGAGAAGGCCGAGACCGTCGCGCTTCCGGTGGAGCTGCGCGACGCTGGGATACCGCTCGGACTCTCGATCGGCATCGCGACCTTCCCGCGCCCGGCAGGCGACGCGAACGCGCTGGTCGAAGCCGCG
>JANMSU010000227.1:0-4369 GCA_031389835.1 Chloroflexota bacterium | reverse complement strand
CGCTCGTTCAGCATGCGACGCGTCTCGGATCCGGGACGCGGCGCGATGAGCGCTCCGACCACCACACCGATGACGAACGCACGAAGGGTCGCATTGATGAGTCCGAACACGATGACCTCCTCGCTACCGGCTCTTGGGCGGGAAGCCCTCGAGTCCGTACTCCTTGATCTTCGCGTAGAGCAGTCGGCGGTAGATACCTAGCATTTCCGCTGCCTTGGACCTATTTCCGCCCGCATCCTTGAGGGCTTTCATGATCAGGTCCTTTTCGAACTGCGACACGGATTTCTTGAAGAATGAGCGTTCCGCAGAGACGTCCTCGTTCTCGTCCTCGTGCTCGCCGTCGACGTGCTCGCCGAACGGCAGCTCGCGGCTGGTGATGATCTGGCCACGGGAAAGGACGACGGCGCGCTCGACGACGTTCTCGAGCTCGCGCACGTTGCCCGGCCACTCGTACTCGGTGAGACGCTTGAGCGCCTCCTCGCTGATCGCGGCCGGCTGGGCGGTCGCGCTGTAGCGATGCTTCGCGAGGAAGTGCTCGACGAGAGCCGCGACGTCCTCCTTGCGCTCGCGCAGCGGCGGCATGTGGATGTTGATGACGTTCAGGCGGTAGTAAAGGTCGTCGCGGAACTTGTTCTGCTCGACCTGCTTCTGCAGGTCCTTGTTCGTCGCGCAGATGACGCGGATGTCGACCTTGATCGGCAGTGACGAGCCAAGCCGCTCGATCTTGCGCTCCTGCAGCACGCGCAGCAGCTTGGTCTGCGTGGCGAGGCTCATCTCGGCGATCTCGTCCAGGAAGATCGTGCCCTTGTCGGCAAGCTCGAAGCGCCCCTTCCGCATGGCCATCGCGCCGGTGAAGGAGCCCTTCTCGTGCCCGAACAGCTCGGCCTCGAGCAGCGTCTCCGGCAACGCGGCGCACGACACCTTGACCATCGGACCGCCGCGCCGGCTGGAGTTCTGGTGCAAGGCTTCAGCGACGAGCTCCTTCCCGGTGCCGCTCTCGCCGGTGATGAGGACGGTGGCGTCCGCCTTGGCTACCTTGCCAACGGTCTTGTACACCTCCTGCATCGGTGGCGAGTTACCAACGATGCGCTCGGTCTGCACCAGCGAGCTGATCTCGTCTCGCAGGACCTCGACCTCTTGCGCGAGGTCCTGATAGTCGAAGGCGCGCTTGACGGTGAGCGCGATCTTGTCGAGCTCGAACGGCTTAGTGATGTAGTCGAACGCCCCGAGTTGCATCGCGTCGATCGCGAAGCGCGACGACCCAAAGGCGGTCATGATCAGGACGGCAGTCTTCGGCGACGCGGCCTTCACCTTGGGTAGCGCGTCGATGCCGTTCAGTTCCGGCATCCGTACGTCCATGATCACGAGGTCCGGAGAGCTCTCGCTGATCTGCGCCACCACCTCAGTACCTGTCGCGGCCTCCGTAATGGAATAGCCCTCATCGGTAAGTAACTGCCTCAAAAGCGAACGGATTGAGGCGTCATCGTCAGCCACCAAAATGGACTTCTGGGCCATGTCTGTACGGTTCCTTCTCAGCGGGAGCCAAATTGCGCCTCTAGGACCATGCTCCCCGGTGTGTAGGGACAGTTTGTGTCCCGCCAAGCGTACATGTCAAATTGACCGTCGCCTTGCTGCCGTCCGGGAAGCGCCCGCTAAGGCACGTCGCGGATGGCTGGGACGAAGGCGGCGATCATGGCTGTGGCCACCGTTGCCAGCCCGGCGAGCGCAATGAGAACGTCGACGCCGATCGCGTCGCCAAGGACGCCACCGACCAGGACCAGCGGTAGCCAGCTGAGGTTGGTCAGCGCGATGCGCGCGCCAAAGACGCGCGCACGGATCTCGGACGGCGTCGCCTCCTGCAGGACCGTCACGGTGGGCACGTAGAAAATGACGTTCGCGGCACCGAGCAGGGCGAACAAGACAAGTGCGGCCGTGAAGTTCGGCACGACCGCGATGAGCGCCGCGATGGTGCCCCACGCCGCGAAGCCTGCGATCAGCAGGTGTCCCTTGCTGTAGCGCGCCATGAAGCGCGGAAAGAACGCGCTGCCCAGCACCGCGCCGAAAGCGAGTGCGGCTTCGGCACCACCAAACAACGCCGCTCCCGCGACCGCGTCGCCGGCGGCGAAGCGCCGGATGATGAGGACCGGCGTAAGCCCGTTGACCACAGGGAGGGCCATCTGCGCCGCGAGCGAAAAGACCGTGTTTGACCACACGACCGCCGTGCGGCGGATGAACCGGAGTCCTTCCATTCCATCGCGCCACACACGTCGCAGCGTCACCGGCCGACTTGTTTCGGTGATCACGACGCGGGACAGAAGGAGCGCTGCCAGCGCGAACGTGAGTGCGTCAGCGTAGAAGGCGCCTGCGCCAAACGTTGCCACGAGAACGCCCGCCGCCAACGCGCCACCGATCTCGACTGCCCGGTCCGATCCATACACGAGCGAGTTGCCCGCCGCGAGACGCTCGGGAGTCAGGAGGCTGGGCACGATCGCGACTCGGGCAGGGTTGAAGATCGCACCGCATATCCCTGACAGGAAGACGAGAGCGAACACGACTGCCAGCGACACCCCCGCACCGAGCAACAGGGGTATCGCGCCGATAAGGAGGACGCGAATGACATCGCACCAGAGCATCGCGCGCCGTGCGCCCATCGCATCGGCGATCGCGCCACCGAAGAGCGAAAACAACGCATAGGGGATCGAGGTGATCACGACGGCCAGGGCCGTTAGGACCGCACTGCCCGTCGCCTGGTAAGTGACGAACGTGAGGGCTATGAGAGTGATCGGATCTCCGAAGCGGCTGATGACCTGCGCAAGCCAGAACAACGCGAAGTTCGTAGAGCGCAGCTCGTGCCGGCTGGCTACCTCCTCGGGCGACGCTTGAAGCCACAGAAATGGGATGAGGAAACCGCCGAACGCGATGAGGACGTCGCCGATGCTGTACATGCCGCGAGCGATCCCGACTGGAATGATGTCGGCGAGGAACGGGAAGATCGTGCCTGGTCCAAGCTCGATGTGAAACCCGTTCTCCGGTGGTAGCGCGTTGATCGTGGCTGCGACCGTCATGTCGACTGGCATGCCGCTGTTCAGCAGTACGACGAGAACGTTCGAGAATGTGCCGACTGAGATGAGCGCCGCGCCCGGCAGGCGCCAGTTCCTGGCGGCCACGACGGCTACACAGACGAGACCGATGAAGTACACCGCGAGCGGCGATGTGGGAACCACGTAGCCGAGGAGCCGCAGACCGGCGCCGACAACGAGAAGCGGCCAGAGGCGGAGCGTGAAGGTGCTGAGGCGGCGCCAGTCGCCGCCGAATGCGATGCCGGCCGCGATCCCTGCTATGACACCGCTAACTAGCACGGTCGTCGCGCACGAGCGGCTCGCGCGCGAGTCGCCGTCGGAGCTCGGCCAGCGTCTCGTAGTTGATCGGCGGCAGGTCGTTGGCCTCGAACGAGTCCGGGCCGCGGCGCTGGATGCAAGTCTGCAGCGCACGGACGATGACCGGATCGAACTGCGTTCCCTTGTAGCGGTTCAGCTGCTCCATCGCCCGATCGTGGCCCGGCGCTTTGCGATAGATGCGATCCGAGGTCATGGCTTCGTAGGTGTCGGCGACGATGAGAATGCGCGCGCCGATCGGGATCTCGTCACCCCTAAGGCCCTGCGGATAGCCGCTGCCGTCGAAGTTCTCGTGATGGGCGAGCACGATCGGCACCAGTGGACGCAGTGCCGCCGAGGGCTCGAGGATCGAGGCTCCATAAATGGGATGGCGTCGCATGAGCTCCTGCTCGTCCGGGTCGAGACGCGCGGGTTTCATAAGGATGCGGTCCTCGACGCCGATCTTGCCGATGTCGTGCAGAAGACCCGCGAGCTCGATCTGCTCGATCTCGCGCTCGGCGATGCCGAGCTCGCGGGCGATGGCGCCAGCAATGCGCGACACGCGGTCAGCATGGCCACGCGTGAACCCGTCCTTCGCGTCGATCGCCTGCGACAGCGCAGACACCGTCCCGTAGAAGAGATCGCGCGTCTCTGTGTACTTGCTGAACGAGTAGCGCGCGAGCAGTAGCGGGACCATGAACAACACGGCTGCCCACAGGCCCACTTTGTTCGCGACCTCCGCCATGAGCCAGCCCAAGGGAACCTGCGACACCAATCCGATCGCAACATTGCTCAGTGACAACGCCCACACGCGGGACAGCGCCGTGCCGGTCTTGAGGCTGTTGGCCAACATCGACAGTCCGTTATTGACAATCGCAAAAGCCCTACCCGCAGCCGCGATATGAGCCAGGATGACGAGCGGATCTCAAGGGCGAACCGCACTAAGTGTCAACGCAAGGACGACCCATCCGGCGAACGCCGAAAGCACCCAGTCC
>JANMSU010000209.1:0-17973 GCA_031389835.1 Chloroflexota bacterium | reverse complement strand
GTGGGCGACAACCTGCTTTGCCAGGTCGGCCCGCGGCTCATGGCGAGCCTCCGCGCGGCGGACACCGTCGCGCGCCTCGGCGGCGACGAGTTCGCGGTCCTACTGCCGGGCACGGACGAGACGGGCGCGGCGCGCGTTGGCCAGAAGATGCTCGCGGCGCTCGAACAGGCCTTCCCGCTCGATGGCGAGCTCCTCGACATCGGCGCCAGCATCGGCGTGGCGGTGGCACCGGCGCACGCGACGCACGCAGAACAGCTGCTGTCGCGCGCCGACGTCGCGATGTACACCGCGAAAGGATCGCTCGCCGGACTCGCGGTGTTCTCCGCGGAGCAGGAGCACGACGGCGCCGGGCGTCTCGCTCTCATGTCGGAGCTGCGGCGAGCCGTCGACGAGGGCGAGCTCGTCCTCTATTACCAACCGCAGATCGACCTTCGGACCGGCGCTATCGCGAGCGTCGAAGCGCTCGTCCGCTGGATGCACCCGAAGCGCGGGCTCGTCGGCCCGGATGAGTTCATCCCGCTCGCGGAGAGAACCGGCCTCATCAAGCGGCTGACGCGCACCGTGCTGACCGAGGCGATCCGGCAGGCGCGCGCGTGGGAGCTCGCCGGCCTGCGCGTGCCGATCGCGGTCAACCTTTCGATGCGCAACGTGCACGATCCGCAGCTCCCTCAGACCATCGCGCAGCTTCTTCAACGCTGGGACGCGAAACCCGATCTCCTGCGCCTCGAGATCACCGAAACGGTCCTCGCCGCCGATCCGGAGCGCGCGCTCCAAACGATGGACTCGCTGCGCGCGATGGGCGTGCACATCGCTCTCGACGACTTCGGCGTCGGCTACTCATCGCTCGCCTACCTCAACCGCCTGCCGCTCGACCAGATCAAGATCGACCGCTCATTCGTCATCGGCATGGTCGACAACGAAGCCAGCGCGACGATCGTTCGCGCCACCGTCGAGCTTGGCCACGGCCTCGGCTACGCGGTCGTGGCTGAAGGCGTGGAGAACGCCGAGACGCGCCAGCGTCTCAGCGCGCTCGGATGTGATGCCATCCAGGGGTTCCTCGTCTCGCGCCCGATGCCCGCGGATCAGACCGCGGAGTGGATCGGGCGCGCGACGCAGGCCACGCGTCCGACACCCGCGACCGTCGCGGGCTGATCAACGGAGCTGCCCTTTCGGAGGCGGCTGGCATTTCGGGCACACGAACATCTCGTCCAGTCCGTGCCGCGTTCGCACGATCTTGGTGCCGCATCGCGCGCAGGGATCGCCGACCTTCCCCCGGATCTTCATGTGCGTGCGGATCTTCGTGCCCAGCTCGGCCGGTAGCTCGTTCTCCACGATCTCGACCGCGCGCGCGAGCGTCGAGCGCAGCGCTCCATGCAGCCGGTCCAGCTCGCCTTCGTCGAGGCTCGCCACGCGGCGCTTTGGATGCAGCCTCGCCTGCCAGAGGATCTCGTCCGCGTACGCGTTCCCGATCCCCGCGATGAAGTCGCCGCTCATCAGCAGATTGCGCAGCTCGCGCCGCGTCGCCTTCGCGCGCCGGGCGAACTCGTCCGCGTTCCACGGCAGCGCGCCGGCCTCAGGCCCCTGGCGGTCGTATCCCGGGAGATCGGCGGTACTGGCGCCCGGTTCGACGAGATACACCTTGCCCATGCGCGTGTCATCGCGATAACGCAGGTCGCGAGCATCTTTGAGCGGTGCCTGCGCGCCAATCCCGTCGAAGGTGACGGCGAATGCCGTGGTGGCGCGGATCTTCGTGTCCGTCAGCAGGATGTCGAACAGGCCGGAGAGCATCGGGTTGATGACCAAACGCGTGTCGTCGTCGAACGCGAAGACGAGAAAGCGGCCGCGATGGATGACCTCGGCGAGCGCTCGTCCCTTCAGGGCATCGGGCAGCGGCCGGGTCGCGCGCAAGACGAGCGGGTCGTGCACGCGAACCGCGGTGACGTGCTTCCCGATGAAAGCCGATGCGAGACGACCGCGGAGAACATGAAGGTCGGGCCACTCCGGCACTAGTCGGCCACCGCGGTGAGCCACGTCGGCTCCGGTAACGCGAGACGCCGCGCGGCCCACGCGAGCGAGACAACGAGCTGCCGCCGCTGCCACGCGCGCACTCGGGGAAGACCGGGTATCGGGGGACGCCAAGCCGTGTTCGCGAAGTAGCCGGCGATCCCCGCAACCGACGCGTCGACGTACGACTCGCGCAGAGGCATGACCTCGGCGTACCAGCCCATCGTCCGCTCGGCCGATGGTCCGCCCTCTGCCTCGGTCGCCTGCGCGAAGGCCGCGGCGTCGATCTCGTGCGGACCGACGCTGGCGAAGTTCCAGTCGAACATCCGTAGCTGCACTCCCTGGAGGCGCGTGTTGTCCGAACGCGTGTCGAAGTGGACAAGCGAGTGCGGGGCGCGCAGGCGCACGAGACGCTCGGAGGTCTGGCGAAGGAGAGGCAGCGCGACATCGAGCCATTCGCGCGCCTCGTCAGCTCGCCGGCGCGCGAGCACCGCCGTCTTCGTGAGATCGCCGCTTTCGGAAAGGCTTCGCCAAAAACCGGCGGAGTCGTGATGCTCGGTCCGGGACAGCCACCGCGGCAGCGGCCGGCCATGCGTGCTCGCGTGGAACTTCGCGAACGAGCGCGCAGAGCGACGCGCCTTGGCAGGCGACCAGGGCGGCATCGTTTGCGGCCCGACGTCCTCGAGCAGCAGCACGTGCCAGTCCAGTCGTCTGAAGGAGCCAAGGAACGCGGGTGCCCACGGACTGATCTCGCGGCCCAGCTCGCGATACACGCGCTCCTCTTTGGGCAGCGCGCCACGCATGTAATCGTTGCTCGTCGCATTGACCCCCTTGAAGAATGCGGGGCGGCCGTCCGCGAGGACCATGCGGAACGTCGCGGATGGCGCGTAGCCGCCGTACACGCGCGCGGCGCGCGCGACCGGCGACCCCAGGATCCGCGCCACCTCGTCCTTTACATCACGGGGCACCGCGGACCAGGGTGGCTTCGGCTCAGCTCCCCGTCGTGACACTGGCCCGCATGTGCTCCCACGCCTCGCGTGCTTCCTCGACCGAGCCCTCGTCCTCGATGGTGGAGATATCGCCGGGATCCTTGCCGAGGATCACCGCCTTCAGCACGCGCCGCATGATCTTGCCGCTGCGCGTCTTCGGCAGCATGTCGACGAAGTTGAGCTCGCCAATGACGGCGACCGGTCCCAGCTCGGAGCGGACCGTCGCGAGCAGCTCCTTCTTGAGGGCGTCGGACGGCGAATGACCCTGCTTCAGCACGACGAAGGCGGAGATGACCATGCCGCGCAGCTCGTCGGGCCGTCCGGTGACGCCGGCCTCAGCGACAGCCGGGTGGCGGAGGAAGGCGGTCTCGACCTCGATCGTGCCGATGCGGTGGTCGGCGATCTTGATGATCTCGTCGGCGCGCCCCGAGAACCAGACGTACCCGTCCGCGTCGATCGAGGTCGCGTCGCCCGTGAAGTAGACGGTCTTGCCGGGGACCTTCTCCCAGTAATCCTTCGCATAACGTTCCGGCTCCGCCCAGAGGCGCGCGGTGAGCCCGGGGAACGGTCGCTTGATGACGAAAATCCCCTTCTCGCCCGCCTGCAGCTCGTTGCCGTCAGCATCAACGACGGCAGCCTCGATGCCAGCGAGCGGAACGCCGCCGGAGCCCGGCTTGATCGGCAGCAGCGCGATCCCATACGGGTTGCCGACGACCGGTCCGCCGGTCTCGGTCTGCCAGTAGTGATCGATCACCGGGATGCGGTCTCCGAGTGCCTCCTTCTGGAACCACTCCCAGGCCGGCGCGTTGAGGACCTCGCCCGCGCAGAACACGCGCTCGAGAGCACCGAGGTCGTGCTTCTTCGCAGGCGCGCTGCCGTAGCGCATGAGCAGGCGCACCGCGGTCGGCGAGGTGAACACGCCGGTCACGCGGTGGCGCTCGATGATCCGGTAGAAGGTGTCCGCGTCGGGATGATCGAGCGCGCCCTCGTACGCGATCGTGGTGCACCCGATGAGCAACGGCCCGAAGACGATGTACGAGTGCCCCACGACCCAGCCGATGTCGGAGGTCGACCACCAGATGTCGGTCGGCCGGAGGCCGAACATCCATTTCGCCATGCTGTGGACGTAGACCTGATACCCGCCGTGCGTGTGCACCGCGAGCTTGGGCTTCGCGGTCGTGCCTGAGGTCGCGAGTATGTAGGCTGGCTCGTTCGCCTCCATCTCGGCGTGCGTGTCGTCCAGTCCGGCGGCGCCGCGCAGGAAGTCCTCCCACGTCATGTCGCGACCATCCTTCATCGCGACGGCGCTGGACCCGCGCCTCAGCACGATGACGCGCTCGACCGTCGGCGCCGCTGCGACCGCGTCGTCGACGATCTGCTTCAGTGGAACGTCCTTGCCTTTGCGATACGTGACGTCGGTGGCGAACACGGCGCGCGCGCCCGCGAGGCGGATGCGCTCACCGAGCGCGCCGGCGCCGAAGCCCGCGAAGATCACGATGATCACCGCGCCGATGCGCACCGCTGCGAGCATGAGCACGATCGCCTCGGCGCAGGTCGGCATGTAGATGGCGACGCGGTCACCCTTGTTGATCCCGATCCCGCGGAGCGCCGCGCCTACCTTCTTGACCTCGTCGTGCAGCTGGGCGTACGTGAGGGTCCGCTGCTCTCCGCGCTCGTTCTCCGTGATCAACGCGGTGCGCGATCCCGCGCCATTCATCACGTGATGGTCGACGCAGTTGTAGGCGAGGTTCGATAGCCCGCCGCGGTACCAGCGGAAGGTCGGCGGCTCCCACTCGAGCACACGTTCCCACTTGCGGAACCACGGAAGCTCTTCCGCCGCGCGTCCCCAGAAGCCTTCCGGATCCTCTGTCGCCTCGCGCTTCCACGCCGCGACCTTTGGATGCAGCGCGCCCATCTGGTCCTCCTAACCGCCGTCCAGCTCCCTGAGCTTGAAGCGTTGGATCTTGCCGGTCGCCGTCTTCGGGAGCTCGTCGACGAATACGATCCAGCGCGGGTATTTGTACGGCGCGATCTTCGCCTTGACGAACTGCTTCAGCTCCTCGGCCAGCGCGTCGCTCGGCTCGTGACCTTGCTTCAGCAGCACGAACGCGCGCGGCTTGATGAGCTCGTCCTTGTCCTTCGAACCCACGACGCCGCATTCGAGGACCGCCGCGTGCTCGATGAGCGCGGCCTCGACCTCCGCCGGCGAGACCCACTGGCCGGAGACCTTGAGCATGTCGTCGGAGCGGCCTTCGTACGTGTAGTAGCCGTCGGTGTCCAGGTGGTACTTGTCGCCGGTGACCGTCCACTCGCCGCGGAACGTCGCTTTCGATTTCTCGTGCTTGTTCCAGTAGAAGGCGCAGCAGGAGTCTCCAGAGACCCACAGGTTCCCGGTCTCACCCGCGGCAAGGTCGCGCCCGTCGTCGTCGACGATCTTCGCCTTGTAGCCGGGCACGACGGTTCCGCTGGTCCCGCCACGCGCCTGGCCCGGCCGGTTGCAGATGAAGATGTGGAGCATCTCGGTCGAGCCGATGCCGTCGAGGATCTCGATCCCGAAGCGTCTCTTCCATGCGTCGAACAGCGGTTTCGGCAGCGCCTCACCGGCTGAGACGCAGAACCGCAGCGATGACAGGTCGTATTTGAAGTCGGCCTCCGGATAAGCGAGCAGGGCGGCGTAGAAGGTCGGCGCCGTGTACATGACCGTCGGACGCTCGGTGGTGACGAGGCCGTAGACGAGCTCGGGCGTCGCGCGCTCCGGTTTGTACACGACCGACGCGCCGTAGCGCATCGGCACGAACACGCCGTTGCCGAGACCGTACGCGTGGAACAGGGGCGACACCGTGAAGTAGCGGTCGTCTTCGGTGCAACCAAGGACGTGGCGGCCGAGCGTCTCCGCCGAATAGATCATGTCGTGCTGCAGGTGCACCGCGCCCTTCGGGAATCCGGTCGTACCGGACGAATAGAGCCAAAAGCACATGTCGTCCGGCGTGGTGTCCGCCGGTTCGAGCTCGTCGTCGGCCGCCGCCAGCGCCTCCTCGAACGACGACACGCCCTCCGGGAGCGCGCCGCCCTGCGGCGCGGTTCCTGACGTGGTCACGAGGATGTGCCGGAGCCGCGGGCACTGCTTTCGCACCTCGAGCACCTTTGGCAGCAGCGGCGCGCTCACCACGATCGCGACCGCGCGGCTGTCACGCAGGATGTACGCGAGGTCGCGTGCGATGAGCAGCGTGTTCGCCGGCACGGGGATCGCGCCCAGCTTGATCGCTCCGAAGAATGTGTAGACGAACGCCGGCGAGTCGAGGCAGAGGATGACGACGCGGTCCTCGATGTCGACGCCGAGCTCGCGCAGGGCGTTGCCGCAGCGATCGACGCTCGCCGCCATCTCGCCGTACGTGACAGAGGTTCCCTGACAGCGGATCGCGACCTTATCGGGGCGCTCCGCGCGGTGAGCGTCGACGTACGTTTGGGTCGCGTTGTACCGGTCCCCGAGGTCCGGTAGCCGCAGCTCCCCCACGCCCGGGATTATGACGTCGGTATCTCGCGTCCCAGGTTCGAGCTGACGCGCCTCAGCCCTGCCTCGAGCTCCCGCGCCGACGACGGTCGCTGATCCGGATCCGTCGACAGACATGACTCCAGTAGATCGACGAGGACGCGTGGAACCGTCGGCACGAGTTCACCCAGTGGCTGCGGAGGGAGCGACAGCTGCGGGTAGCGAGCCATGACGTCGGCGTCGTCCATGTCGCCTTCGCCGAAGGGAGCGATCGCGCTGAGCGCTTCATAGAGCGTCGCCCCGAGGCCGAAGAGATCGGTACGGCCATCGACAGTTCCCGCGGTGCACTGCTCCGGTGACATGTAGGGCCCGGTGCCCACCGGATGCGGGAGCGCGAGACCACGAGCACCTCGCCTCGCGAGACTTAGATCGAGCAGACGCGTGGTCGCGGCCGTTGCGACGTTCGCAGGCGTGACATCAAGATGAAGGATGTCGTGATCGTGCAGAAACGCGAGCGCGGCCGAGACGTGGACACCGATGCGACAGACGTCGAGGGTGGGCAGAGGACCGACGACATCGAGCAGCACGTCGAGCGACGGATCTCCAACGTAGTCCCAAATCGACCGCGGCGAAGGTTCCTCGGTCCACCGTATCAACCGGACCAGACCGGGATGCGCGAGGCCGGTTGCGATCGTCACTTCTCGCGCGAACGCATCGCGCGCAATTCGATCATTCACGAGGCTCGGCCGGAGGACCTTGACGGCGACATCGGCGCCGGTGCGTCGGTCAGTCGCCCGATACACCTCGTAGCGCCGGCCACCGCCGAGCCGCTCGACGACCACGAGGTCCTCGTCGAGCGCCGCGCCAGGCTGCAGCCCGTCTTCCAACCAACGAAATCTAAGAGAAACCCGTACCCCTACCGGAGTACCCGATGACCCAAGCTCTCGCTTTCGTTTGAATATGCGGAGAGGTGAACATGTTTTCGCATCTTTTCGACCGACTTATCGAACTGGTCCTGCACCTGAAAATGGGCACCGCGGCTGCGGTGCTGATCGTTGGCTTGAGCGGAGTGCTCATCACGGCCACGGTCGTTGGTGACGAGGTCCGCATTCAGGTGTTCGCTCCGGCCGCTGCCCAGACAACAGAAGGGGCCGGCTGCGTGGCTGCGCTCGCCGCGCGGAGCGAGGCTCTGCGACGACTTGACAACGAGGTCGCGAAGGCGCGCGCCGATCTTCGCGTCATCCGCGACCTGGCTGAGGCGCTCGCCGAGCGGACCAACAAGGATCTGTCCGATGAGACGCTCGACGCCGCGGAGGCGGACGTACGTGCGCAGATGGACGCCGTTCGCAGTCGGGCTCGCGAAGAGATCCGGCTCGACACGAACCTTTCCGCGTGCGACGACGAGGACCCGAATACGGGCATCGTGCTCAGCGACAACGCGCTCGCCGATCTCCGGCAGCGCTACCGGGTCATCGTCGACCGCGCTGTAACCGATCTGCAGACGATCCTCGTGAACGCGGGCGAGCTATTCGACCGCCTTGTGCGTGAAGCGCGGATGAAGCGGGTTGAGGCCGGCAGCACCAGTGGCAGCGGGTCGGGCGACTAAGGCCGATCCGCTAAGCGAGCGATCTGCGTAAGCACGGCGGCGCGTCCCTCATGCAATAGGACGCCGTCCCACAGGGCCGGGACGCGCCGCCCGCCGTGCTTCGCGAACGCGTCTGCGCCTTCGTTGTCCACGTTCTGGAAATCGACGCGTGGCTTGAGCCCGAGCTCAACGACGCGCAGACGGGCCGCGGCGCTATCCGGATCGCCGATGCGGTGATAGAGCACGACGCCCGTCAGGGAACGATCTCGAGGTACGAGTCCATGACCTCCGGATGTTCGCGGAGCAGTCGCTCCCGGACCTTGACCATCAGCCGCTCGACCTCGCCCGCTGGGACGTCGTCGCGCATCGATACCCGCGCGAGGACCAGGAGCTGCTTCGTTCCCATCTGCACCGCGCGGAGCTCAAGCACCTGATCCACCTCGGGCGTGGCGGCGATGCTCGCGCGGATGGCGTCGACCATCTCCACCGGCGCCGCCTCGCCGATGATCAGACCGCGCGCGCTGGTGGCCAGCTGGTAGGCGACGTAGATGAGGATCACGCCGATGACGCCGCTGGCGGCGGCGTCGAAGCGATGGTCGTGCGTCGCGACGGTCAGCCCGAGGCCGGCCAGGGCCACCAGGAGACCGGCGAGGGCGGCGGTGTCCTCGTATAAGACCGTGCGCAGCGCGGGATCGCGCATCTGCGTGAGGAACTTGCGGACCGGGATGCCTTCCTCGCGTGCGGCATGGCGGACCTCGCGCACGGCAACGCCGAGCGAGAACAGCTCAAAGATCACCGACAGGCCGAGGACGATGAACCCGATCGTCGCGTCGCCGATCTCGTGCGGATCCGTGAAGCGGCTGTACGCCTCGTACAGGGAGAAGATGCCGCCGCCGAAGAAGAGGAAGAGCGCGACGATGAGCGCCCAGAAGTAGCGCTCCTTCCCGTAGCCGAGCGGATGCCGCTCGCTGGCGGGGCGGACGCTCCGCCGGATCCCGACGTACAGCAGGATCTGGTTCGTCGCGTCCGCGATGGAGTGCGCGGTCTCGGCCAGGAGCGCGCCGGATCCGGTCTGGCTCGCCGCGATGCCCTTGGTGATCGCGATCGCGGTGTTGCCGAAGAACGCGGCGAAGACGGCTCGCGTCGTGCCCTCGCTCATTGCTCTCCTCGTCGTGTCCAGAATCCCTCGGGGTCGTAGTCGCGGATGATGCCAAGCTCTTTTGCGCTGGGGACCTGCGTTTCGCGCACGTCATCGGCGACGGTCAGTGTCCACCCGGTGTTCTGCGCGATCTCCTCGACGGAGCTCGTGGGGTGGTACGACACGAGCACGGCCTCACCGTTCACGAATCGGAACACGCCGAGGGTGGTGATGATGACGGATGGGCCCCCGCGTGGCAGCCCGACGCGTGTGCGCCAGCCGCCACCCTCTCCATAACCGGGCGAGGTCACGAAGTCGACGCGCTCGCGGAGGCGCCGCTTGTCGTGCGCCATGATCACGATCAGCCGATGGGCGAGGCTCGCGATGTCCGCGCCACCGCCGGACCCCGGCAGCTGCACGGTCGGCCGCGCGCGGTCTTCACCGATCGCTGTGGTGTTGAGGTTGCCGTGGCGATCGATCTCCGCACCGCCGATGAAGCCGGCCTCGATCTCGCCGCGCTGCAGCAGTCCCATGAGGTCGATGGTCCGCGCGCACCACACCGCACCGGTCACGTTCGGCGGATCGCCCATCGTGTACAGCAGCTCGGGCGACGGTTGATCGCGCACGATCCCGAGCTCGAACAGCCCGACGGCGTTCGGCGCGTGCGTGCGCTTCGCGAGCACGAAGGCGATGAGCGGCAGGCGCATGCCGACGAAGACACGCTCGCCATCGCGGATCTCGCGGGCAGCCTGCGCGACCATGAGCTCGCCTGGAGAGAGCTCGGTCACACGACGCTGGCGATGAGCGCGATGGCGATGAACAGCATCAGCAGCTGCGCGAGCCAGGCCGCGATGCCGATGCCGATCGCGCGTCCGGTCGAGCAGTCGAGCGCGGAACGCAGCGCGATGACCGTGGCGACGAGCACCCAGAACTCGACGACGCCGCGCACCAGCCCGCCGATCCCCGGGATGAGGGCCAGGAGCATCGCGAAGCGCGGTGTGTTCGCGAACCCGAGCGTGCGCGCGACCTCGCCCCAGTCCGCCTTCGTCTCTTTGGTCGGAAAGACCCTCGTGCCGAGCAGGTAGGCAAGCTGCGCGTAGAACGCCCAGCCGATGACTGCGACGATCGACCCGATGAGCCCACCGCCGCCCTGGCCGGTCGTGAACCAACTCACCGCACCGGCGACAAGGCTCGTCGCGACGACGATGTAGGCCGCCTGCCCCGTGGCCTTCTTGTCCTTCTCGACCGCCTCGTAAGCGGACACGTCGAGGCGCGCGGCGCCGATCATGTGCTGGATCATCGGATCGGCTTGCGAGAGCATTGACATCTAGAACCGCGCCTCGGCGGCGGGTACGCCCGCGACCGCGAGTGCGCTCCAGCGCTCGCCCAGCTTGCGAAGGTAGGCCGCGCGGTCCTTCACGCCCGTCACCCATTCCGCGATCCACGCTTCGAATCCCTCGACCGTTCGGGTGGCGCGATGGTAGTCGTGGAAGAACTCGTGGTCACGGCCGTAGCGGCCCTGGAGCGGGGACGGATGACAAGCGCCCGGCGCCTCGACGACGGCGACCACCTTCAGCGCGGGCACGATGGTGCGGTTCGGGTCGCTCGCGATGACCTCGCGCGCGACGACCTCGTCCGCCAGAACGATCACCGCCTTCGAGGCCAGGGCCGCTTCCTGCGACACGCCCCACGGACCCCAGAGGTGCGCGTTGCCGTCCGCGTCGGCGCGCTGCACCGCGAGCACGGTGACGTCCGGCGTGATCGCGGGGATCAGTAGCAGCGGCGACCCGTCGATCGGCGACGTCGAGGGGAGGAAGGTGCCGTTCGCGCGCGGGATGTCGCTCCCCAGCAGCGTCCGAGTCGGCAGATACGGCGCGCCGAGCGCGCCCGCCAGCAGCGCCTGCGCGAGTGTGAAGTTGCTGTGGTCCCGCACCTCGATGCGACGGGGTATCCCCTGCTCCATCGCGCGCCGGTAGGCGTGCGCGAGTCCGGCCGAGACGTTGCCGACCCAGGCCGCTGTGACCCGCCGGACGCATCCCGCGCCGATGAGCTGATCGAACGCGATGTCCGAGATCGGTCCGATGAGCTCGAGCTCGCGCCGTCGCTGGCGGATGAGCTCGTGCGTGAACGCGAACGGGATGGCCGGCTCGAGCGCACATCCCAGTGCGACGGACGCGCCGTCGGGAACGAAGCGCCTGACCGCGTCCGCCATGCTGACGCGCTTGTCCGTGATCAGCGGCCTTTGAATTCTGGCTTGCGTTTCTCCACGAAGGCCGTCACGCCCTCGCGCGCGTCCTCGCTCTTGAATAGGCGGATGAGCGCCTCGCGCTCGATCTTCAGTCCCTCCTCGAGCGGGCGCCCGTGACCCTGGACCGCGGCGAGCTTGATCTGGCCGCGCGCGTAGCTGGGGCCGTCGGCGTACAGCCGCGCGTGCTCGACCGCGTGCGCCTGAAGGTCCGCGGCCGGCACGAGCTCGTCGACGATGCCAGCGGCCTTCGCGTCTTCGGGGGACAGCGTCGTGCCGCGCAGCATCAGCTCGAGCGCTCTCTGCCTGCCGATGAGCCTCGGTAGGCGCTGCGTGCCGCCGGTCCCCGGCAGCAGGCCGAGCGTGACCTCGGGCAGTCCGATCTTGTAGCCGCCCTCCGCGGCGAAGCGGAAGTCGCAGCACAGCGCGATCTCGAGTCCGCCGCCGAGACAGTGCCCGTTGATCGCGGCGATGACGACCTTCGGCGTGCTCTCGAATTTGCTCATCGCCTCGTTCGCGCGCGCGACGAAGGCGTTCTGCGTGTCGAAGTCGCTCTTCGCGAACACCGAGACGTCCGCCCCAGCCGAGAAGAACTTCTCGGACGCGCTGCGCACCACGATGGCCTTGACACCGTCGTCCTTCCGCGCGTCCTCGATCGCCGCGTCGAGCTCCTCCATGAACGCGCGGTCGTAGGAGTTGGCCGGGGGCCGGTCTAGGACGATATGTCCGATCGCATCCTGCTTCTCGAGTCGCACGGCCATCTTCGTGTCCTCCCCGCTGATGGTGAGCGCATACCTTAGTAGACTCCTCTTCGATCCACGGGGAGGTCCTGAGAATGGCCAAGATGCTCATCGGCGGAGAGCTCGTCGATGCCCAGGGTGGCAAGACGATCGAGGTCCGCAATCCAGCGAACGGCGAGGTTGTCGGTCAGATCCCGCGCGGCACGACCGCAGACGTCGACGCCGCCGTCGAGGCGGCACGCAAGGCGTTCCCGGCCTGGGCGGCGATGCCCGGCAGCAAGCGTGCGAAGCTGATGCACGCGGCCGCGCTCAAGATGCACGAGGTCGTCGACGAGGTGGCCAAGCTGCTCGCGATGGAGCAGGGCAAGCCGCTCGCGCACGCCAAGATCGAGGCGCAGCGCGTGGCGGAGAACCTCGAGTACTTCGCCGGCCTCGCGGACAAGATCCGCGGCGACTACATCCCGCTCGACGATCCGTCGAAGTTCGGCATCACCATGCGCCGGCCGGTGGGCGTCGTCGCGGCGATCACGCCGTGGAACTTCCCACTGACCCTCTTCGCGAACAAGCTGTGCCCCGCGCTCGCGACGGGCTGCACCATCGTTCTCAAGCCCGCGTCGACAACGCCGCTCGCGACGCAGCGCGCGATCGAGGCGATCAACTCCGCCGGCTTCCCACCCGGCGTCATCAACACCGTTCACGGCGCCGGCAGCGAGATCGGCGACGCGCTGGTCAGCCACCCGAAGATCAACAAGATCGCGTTCACGGGCCAGACCGCCACCGGCAAGCGGATCATGGAGCTCGCCGCGAAGAACGTGACGCGCGTGACGCTGGAGCTCGGCGGGAGCGACGCGATGATCGTCGCCGACGACGCTGACATCCGGCGCGCCACCGCGGCCGCCGCGATCGGACGGTTCTTCAACGCGGGTCAGGCGTGCCTCGCGGTGAAGCGCATCTTCCTGTTCGACAAGATCGCCGAGGAGTTCATGACCAAGTTCACCGAGCGTGCACAGAAGGAATGGAAGGTCGGCGAGCAGTTCGCCGCCGACACCAAGATGGGTCCGCTCCACACCGAGCAGCAGCGCGCCGAGGTGGAGGCGCAGGTCGCGGACGCCGTCAAGCGCGGCGCGAAGGTGCTCGCCGGCGGAAAGCGGTCCGAGGGTGCGGAGTACGCGAAGGGCTGGTTCTATCCGGCAACGGTCCTCACCGACGTGCCCGAGGACTCACGCATGGCGACCGAGGAGGTCTTCGGGCCCGCGGTGCCGCTGTTCATCGTGAAGGAGCTCGACGAGGCGATCGCGAAGGCGAACTCCTCGATCTACGGCCTCGGCTCGTCGATCTTCACCAAGGACATGGCCAAGGCACGCAAAGCGGCCGAGCAGCTTGACGCGGGATACACCTGGGTCAACGACATCCAGATCGCGTACGACCAGCTGCCGTTCGGGGGCGCGAAGCAATCGGGCTTCGGCAAAGAGCACGGCATGGAGGCCATCGAGAGCTACACCGAGAAGAAGTCGGTGGTGCTCGGCTCCGGTTAGGGGGACGACATGACGCTAGACGCGCAAACGCTCATCACCGAGGCCCAGGAGCTGGGTCTCTTCCGGCCGCAGGCGGCGTTCGAGGTGCACTGCTCGAACTGCCATGGCCGCCTCGACGGCCGCGGCGACTGTCCCACCTGCGGGCTCATCGGACGCAACTCGACGGAGCTCGAGCGGCGCGCTCAGTCCGATCCCGCGGGCGTGAGCAAGCTGCTGTCGGCCGCGATCGCGAAGCGAAGGAACTACCGGCCCGCGGGCCGAGAGAAGTCCGCCGAGCGCTGAAGGTGGCGCGGGCCCCGATCGGGAGGGACCGGGGCCCGCGTCGCGGCGTGAACTCGCGCCTACTGCTTGATTTGCACCACCCTGGTGCCGGTGCCGGCGAGACCGTCGGCATCCGTCACGGTGAGCGTCACGGTGTAAGTGCCCGCAGCGGCGAACTTGTGCCGGACTGACGATCCGGCAGCCGTCGGGGTCCCGTCTCCGAAATTCCATTCGTAGGTGAGCTGCTCGCGGGGTGTCGAGTCGTCGGTGGACATACTGCCGTCGAACTTGAAGTTCGCGTTCGTGTTGCCGCTCGAAGGCTTCATCTGGATAACGGCCTTTGGCGGGAAGTTCGCGGGAGTGATCGCGCCGTAGTCGTACGGGGCGCAGCCGGTGCCGATGCGGAAGCGGATGTCGGCGCGAAGGTCGTACAGATCGGCGCTGTTGAGGAGGTTGCCCGCCATCGACAGGACATCGAACGTCAGGCAGTCGTAGTCAAACCGCCAGTAGTTGTCGGCTCGGCGCGGATCCGAGTAGTTGTCGACGCGGCCCGGTGGCTCGTCGGTGAACCGGCTGCGGCCGAGAGCCGCAGTGAACGCCGCGTCATTCAGGCTCTGCGCCGGGTTCGCCGCGTCCGGAAGCGGATCTGGGGCGTCGGGTAGCGGCAGTGGATGCGGCGTCGAGTCGAGTGGGCTCTGTGCCGGAGGGTTCGGGGTCGAATAGTTGCCCATGCCGTGCGATTCATCGGTGTAGACGACGAGGAAACCGGGCTCGAAGCCGATCGCGGCGCGGTCGTTCTGACCCCGACCGTCGAAGTCGAAGCCTGAGCGGTCCCGGAGCTCCAAGTAGTAGGCGTGGTCGGCGGCGTTGCCCGAGGCCGCATTGACGTAGCTCCATCCGGCCGTGCAGGAGGGGCCCGTCATGATGCCGTCGCGGCAGCCGCCGTTGTAGATGCGCGTCTCGTTCGCGGTCTCGAAATCGGACGAGTAGATGGTCTGCGCGCCGGCGGTGACCTTGACGTCGTCGAAGAACCATCCCGGCCGCGCGACGGCGGCGTCGGTGAAGTACGAGAAGCGGAGGACAACGTTCGCGGCACCGGCGAACGCCGACAGGTCGTAGCGGTCCGTGATGAACTCGCTGTCCGCGTACGCGCCTGTCAGGCGATCGGTCTCCTGGGTGCCGGCGGCATACGAGGCCGAGGTACCGGTGAGGCCGTGCTCGAACTGTTGGTAACACGCGACAGCGTTTGGATCGTGCTCACTCGCGCGCGTCGTGTAGCCGTTCTGCGACGGAAGCGTTGTGTAGGACGAGCCGTTGTCGGTCGTCACCTGTACGAAACCGAAGTCCCAGTCCCACTCGATATCCCATAGAGACTTGAATGCGAGCGCCACCGGAGTGCCGGCTGCGACCGCGGCGAGCTCCGGGAGCTGGATGTCGATGTTGTGCCCGCTGCTCGGTGCGCAGCCGAAGTCGTCGCCCTGTCCCGAGTGCCACACGTGTGAGGGCGAGGCGCCGCGGACGACCTTTGCGGGGTCGATCGTGCGTCGGCCGGGCAGCCGCGCGACGTAGGCCTCGCCGTTGTTCACCCCCGGACCCTCGAGGGTGTAAGGCGTGCCGTCGGGCTGCACCCAATCGATCCGGTGCGTGTTGATCTTCGAGTCACGGACGCTCGCTACCGTTTCGCCCGGCTTCAGCACCCGCGGGATGACCCAGCCGAGCTCCTGCTTGGAGAAGACGTCCATGTTCTGCGACTTGTCGGTCGCCATGAGGTTCCAGTCGCCGTAGGTCGGACGGGCCTGGCTCTGGCTGTAGAAGTCGGGCAGCCCGAGCGAGTGCCCGTATTCGTGCGAGATGACACTGGCGCGGTCCACCGCTGCCTCGGGGTTCACGTTGTACGGGCCGACGCGCACGTAAACGGGGAATGCGGTCGCGGTGGTGGTCATCGTGACGCGAGTGGCATCCGTGTAGAACATCGGTCGCTCGTAGTGGTCTCGGAGCGGATCGTTCGAGATGTAGCCGGCAAGGCCGGTGGCCGGGTCGCGGTAGTAGAACTCGAGGCTCGACGAGTGTGGCCAGATGTTGTCGTAGCCGGCGCGCTGCGACGCACCGTTCCCGCCGATGCCGGTGAACACCATCATGAAGAAGTCGACGACACCATCCTTGTCGGTGTCGTAGTCGGAGTAGTCGATCTCAGGGTCTGCGATATGCGCGGCGTCGTAGACAGCCTTGCCGATAGGGCCGCAGGCGTTGTCGATCCACGCGCTGCCGAGCGCGATCGCGGCACCGATGGTGAGGCGATCCGCGCCGTAGTAGTTCGTGTCGCCCGGCAGCTGATACCAGCCGTCGTTGATCCGATCGGGAAGGGCCGCCGAGCCGAGCTGGTCCCTGTACGTCCGGCCGGTGCACAGAGCCACCGTGGGCGGTTTGGCGGTGGTGAATTGCCACTGCGACACGTCGCCCCAGCCGGCACGCGCCGTCTGCGACGACGGGACCGTGCCCTCGGGAAACAGCTGCCCATACGACATCTCCTGGTAGAGGTTGAACGTCGAGCCGGGCAGATCCGGCGAGTTGATCACGTTCGCCAGCTTTTCACCGGTGTGAGCAGCGGCATGCTTGCGATCCTGGAAGTCCACGGGTACGACGGGGAATGGACGGTAGCCGTAGCGCGCGCTGTCGAAGTGCGCGGCCTCTGGGATGACCTTCGGCCCGCGCGTACGCGACGTCGTGGCGGTTCCGCCCAGGTACGTCAGCGTCGCGACGGTCGACAGGTCCTTCCACACGATGCGTGGGTCCTCGCGCGTTCCCTTGGCCCGGGAATCGATGACCAGGGTTCGTACCGCGGGTCCCGCCGCGGTGGCGGCCGGCACGTCGCCGACGGTCCACGTCACGGCTGTGGACGTCACGGTTGCCGTGCCGGATCCCGCCAGCGGCGTCGCGCTGATGAAACGCATGCCATCCGCCGCTGCCACGCTGACCGAGGCGCCGGTGATGGCCGTCGCGCCGTAGTTCCTCACGAACACACGCGACGGGTACGCGGCGCCGGGCTTGACCCAGCCGACCGCCGACACGAACGAGTTCTCAAGGACAACGCCCGACGGTGGGACGAGGACGCGGTTCATGCTCGCGCCGGGGGCGACGACGCTCGCGACGGTGGCCGCCGCAGGCGTACCGGTGCTGGAGGACGCTGACGCGGGAGCGACCGTGGTAACCGAAAGAACGAGAGCCGCGCAAAGCAGGTGGACGGCATAGCGCGAGGTGGCAGAGCGAAGCCTCACAGGATCATTCCTCCCGAGCGGCGTGGTGCCGCGTAATGACTCCGTTAGCAAATCGATACGTGAGCGTTGCGCGCCGCACATTCGGTGGGAGAGCGCGCGCTTTCAAGTCAAAGTTCGGTCAATGGAGCGGGGGCTTGCTCGGTCGAGCGGGGGCGTCAGCTAGGGACGTTCAACCGATACCCGACGCCGCGCACGTTCACGATGAGACGCGGCTCGGACGCGTTGTCCTCGAGCTTGTCGCGCAGGCGACCGATGTACACCTTCAGATAGTGGTTCTCGCCGCGGTATTCCGGGCCCCAGACCTTCTCGAGCAGGGTCTCGTGCGGTAACGCCTCACCGCGCCGCGCCGCGAGCTCCGCGAGCAGGTCGAATTCGGTCCGCGTTAAGTGCATCTCCTCGCCGCTGAGAAATACCTGGCGGGCCCCGACGTCGATGCGCAGCGGGCCTGCTTCGATCACGCCCCGCCGGGGTTCGGTGCCGGCGCTCGTCGTGCGCCGCAGCACCGTCTCGATGCGTGCGAGGAGCTCGCGCGGACTGAATGGCTTCGTCATGTAGTCGTCAGCGCCAAGCTCGAGCCCGCGGATCTTGTCCTGCTCGAGGCCGCGCGCGGTCAGCACGATCACCGGTAAGTCACTCGTACGGCGCAGCTCCTCGAGGACCGAAAACCCGTCGCGCACCGGCAGCGCGAGGTCCAGCACCATGATGTCGGGC
>JANMSU010000198.1:0-2485 GCA_031389835.1 Chloroflexota bacterium | reverse complement strand
CGTACATGCGCCGCGCGCTGCGTCTCGCGGCGCGCGGCGCCGGACGAACGAGCCCGAACCCGATGGTGGGCACGGTCGTGGTGCGCGGGGGCAAAGTCGGCGGTGAGGGCTATCACCGCGCGGCGGGCGAGCCGCACGCGGAGGTGAACGCGCTCGCGATGGCGGGCGATGCTGCGCGCGGAGCGACGCTGTACACGACGCTCGAGCCGTGCGCGCACCACGGTCGCACGCCGCCCTGCGTCGACGCGATCGTGCGCGCGGGAATCCGCCGGGTCGTCGCGGCGATGCGCGACGTGGACCCACGGACCGACGGCAAGGGCTTCCGGCAACTCAAGGCCTCCGGTATCGAGGTGGAGCAGGGCGTCCTCGAAGCCGATGCACTGCGCCTCAACGAGGGCTTCGTCAGCCGCGTGCGCCGCGGACGGCCCTTCGTCCTGGTGAAGCTGGCGACCACGCTCGACGGCCGCGTGACCGCGAAGGGCCGCCGCTATCTCATCGGCAAGCGCGCCCTGCGCGAGGTGCATCGACTCCGTGATCGATCCGATGCCGTGCTCGTCGGGATCGGCACGGTCCTCGCCGACGATCCCATGCTGACGGTGCGTGAGGTCTCCGGCCGTGACCCCCTGCGGGTCATCGTCGACACCGATGCACGCACGCCGCCGACGGCAAAGGTGGTCCGCGCGAAGGACCCGCAGCACACGGTCCTGTTCGTCGCGCGGGATGCTGACGCCCGGCGCACCAACAAGCTTCGCGAGGCCGGCGTCCTGCTGACGACGCTGCCGCGCAGCGACGGCGGGCTGGACCTCGGCGCGGCTATGCGCTGGCTGGGCGAGCACGGCGTGAACACCGTGCTTTCCGAAGCGGGACCGCGTGTCGCCGGTTCGCTGGTGCGCGCAGGACTCGCGGACCGGCTCATGATCATCACCACGCCGATCGCCGGCGGCGAAGGACCCCCCGCCCTCGCGGGCGTCACCGATACCACCGAGCTGAAGAACGTTCGTGTCCGGCGCCTCGGTGAAGACGTCGCGATCGAAGGAGATCTCTAAGTTGTTCACCGGTATCGTCGAGGAGCTCGGGACCGTGCGCCATGTCGGCGCTACCGCATCGGGCTCGCGACTGGAGATAGCCTGCGCTCGCGTCCTCGACCGCCTCTCGGTCGATGACAGCGTCAACGTCGCGGGCGCGTGCCTCACGGTGATCGAGCGCGACGACCGTGGGTTCGCGTCGGACGTCGTACCGGAGACGCTAGCGCGCACGACCCTCGGCTCGCTTCTGCGCGGCAGTCGCGTGAATCTTGAGCTCGCGGCGACGCCGGAGACCGCCCTGGGCGGTCATCTCGTTCAGGGTCACGTCGACAACACCACGAAGCTGGTCGCGCGTCGCGCGGAGGGCGAAGGCGCGCGCCTGCGTTTCGCGCTGCCGAAGACAATGGCGCGCTACGTCGTCATGAAGGGCTTCATCACGATCGACGGCGTCAGCCTCACGATCGCGGGCCTCGGAAAGACATACTTCGAGGTCGCGCTCATCCCGCACACCGCCGAGCGCACGACACTTGGCACGCTGCGCGTCGGCGAAGCCGCGAACATCGAGGTCGACATCGTCGCGAAGTACGTGGAGCGTCTGCTGCGGAAGTCGTGACCTAAACTGGTGCTGTGAGGAAGACTCCCGCGTCGAAGAAGACGAAGCGCTCGAAGATCACGCACCACCCGCGGGTCGTCTCACCGCAGCCCCCGTTCAGCACCGTCGACGAGGCCATCGCGCAGATCGCGGCCGGCCGAATGATCATCGTCGTCGACGACGAGGACCGCGAGAACGAAGGGGACCTCACGCTGGCAGCCGAGGCTTGCACGCCCGAGATCGTCGCCTTCATCCGCAGGTACGCGAGCGGCGTGATCTGCGTGCCGATGACCAGCGAGCGGCTAGAGCAGCTCGACCTGCCTCAGATGGTGGAGCGCAACGAAGCCCGCCTTGGCACGGCGTTCACCATGAGCGTCGACGCGCGCGAGGGGATCACGACCGGCATCAGCGCGGCGGACCGCGCGCGCACGATCCGCGTCCTCGCCGATCCGCGCGCGACCGCACAGGACCTCGTCAAGCCGGGCCACATGTTCCCGCTGCGCGCGCGCGACGGTGGCGTGCTCGTGCGCGCCGGCCAGACCGAGGCCGCGGTCGACCTTTGCCAGCTCGCCGGACTGCAGCCCGTCGGTGTCATCTGTGAGATCACCAACTCCGACGGCTCCATGTCCCGCCTTCCCGAGCTCAAGCGCTTCGCGAAGCGGCACGGGCTGAAGATGATCACCGTCAAGGACCTCATCGCGTACCGGATGGCGCGCGAGCAGATGGTCGAGCGCGTCGCGTCCGCGAAGCTGCCGACGAAGTACGGCGAGTTCACCGTCCACGGCTACAAAGCGCGCTTCGGCAACACCGAGGCGGAGCATGTCGCGCTGACGATGGGCGACGTGGCCGATGGGAAGCCGGTCCTCGT
>JANMSU010000195.1:0-2120 GCA_031389835.1 Chloroflexota bacterium | reverse complement strand
GGTTCGGCATTCTCGCACCCGCGCGTACGCAGAAGAGCGTGATCGCACGATTGAACAACGACATTGTGACAGCGATAGGCATGCCCGACGTTCAGGCGCGCCTCATCGGGCAGGGACTGGACCCCGTCACGACGACGGCTGACGAGTTCGCCGCGATCATCCAGTCCGACATCGCCCGCTGGGCGAAGGTCGTCAAGGAGGCGGGGATCCGGGCGGAGTAATTGTCATCGCCAGGCGGCTGCAGGGCTCCGTGGCGATGCCGGAGTTCCCGCTTACTTTGATTCGGCTCCAGGCCGACGGTCTTCACCACCTTCATTCGAACCCTTCATCGGCCTGGATCGCTTTATGGCTGCGCCGGTCGTCGAAAAACCAAGGGAGCGTCTCTTATGAACGAACCGGCAAAGAAGGGCCTGCCGCGCATTCATCTGATCGTGAGCGCGGGCACGCTGCCCAGCGTTGGCAAGAACCGGATGGATCTGCTGCGTTATCGCGAGAGCGGCATTCCGCGGCTGACGGGTAAGCAGTTGCTCGAGCCGTTGCCTGAAGTCGCTTCGATCGCGCGGGTCACGGTCGAGGCGGGACCGCCGCCGGACAATACGAGCTACGACGCCCTGCGCAAGCTCTCGATGCGTATCGATGAGTTGCTGCGCTCGCCGGACGTGGACGGCGTCGTTTACGTGCAGGGCACGAACACGATCGAGGAAACGGCTTACTTCTACAATCTGACCGTACGCAGCGAGAAGCCCGTCGTCGTCACCGGTGCGCAGCGCCCTTACAACGGTCTCAGCACCGACGGGCCGATCAATCTGCTCGACGCGATTCGTGTCGCGTGCTCGCCGGATACGCGCGGCAAAGGCGCGGTCGTCGTGCTGAACGGCGAGATCAACGGCGCACGCGACGTCACCAAGACCGACACGTATCACCTGCAGACGTTCCGCTCACGCGGTGTTGGCATCCTCGGTTATGCCGATCCGGACAAGATCGAGTACTACAGGACGCCGCACCGGCGCCACACCGTCCACAGTGAGTTCGACCTCGCTGCCATCGGCAGTTTGCCTTACGTGGGGGTCGTCTACATCCACACCGGAACGCGTGCCGGCGAGGCGGAGGCCATGCTCGAGCTCGGCGCGAAAGGGCTCGTCATCGCCGGTGCGGGCGCGGGCTCGCCGGGGACGCTCGACGAGGAAGTGCAGGCGATCGCCCGGAACCGCAGCGCTGTCGTCGTGCAAAGCTCTCGCGTAGGCGAAGGCCGGATCGTGAGAGACAACAACTGGTACCGGCCCGGCAATGTGGTTGCCGATACGCTCAGTCCGCAGAAGGCCGCGCTGCTGCTGTCGCTCGTGCTGACGCGCACGTCGGAACCGGATGAGGTGCAGCGGTATTTCGACGAGTACTGAGAAACCGCAATGGATTGAAAATTCCTGTTCGCTGTTCGCGCCGCGCTCGCCCCGCGTAGACTGCGTGGCGATGAATCGCTATGTGCTCTGGTCGGGAGTCTGGTTCGGCGTGATCGCCGCTGGTTTCTTTATTGCCGACCATCTGACCAGGCAACCGACGGTGGTGAGTCTGGTCACCGCGGGAACGCAGGAGCTCGCCATCCCCGTGTCCCGGGACGGCCATTACTATGTCAAAGGCTCCATCAACGGCGTGCCGCTGACCTACATGATCGACACCGGCGCCAGCTACGTGTCGGTCGGCGAGGATTTTGCCAGGGCGGCACGCCTGCCGCAGGGCATCACCGGATACTTCAACACGGCGAATGGCACCGTCGAAGGCAAGATCGTCAAGGATCAGGTCGTCGAGGCCGACGCGTTTCGCGTGTCCGGTCTCAGTGTGGCGGTCACCCCGTTGCAGGGCGGGACGGCGCTCCTCGGTCAGAACTTCCTGCGACGCTTCGAAGTCTCCCAGGCGGCGGGGGTCATGCGCCTGAGGCTTTCCTCCGCGTCAGCCTCGAAGGATCGATGAAGTCCGAAGCTTGGGCCATCCGCTCCGGAACTCAGCAGCACTTCACTTTTCAGGCTTTCCATGCGCGCCGATCGCGGCGAAGAACTCCTTGTACTTTCCCACGCGCTGGTGGAGGAATTTCAAGTACTCCGTGCTGGCGAGGTAACGGTCCTCGT
>JANMSU010000181.1:0-2851 GCA_031389835.1 Chloroflexota bacterium | reverse complement strand
GACATCGCGTCGGAGGTCATTGGCTCAGCGGCCGTCGCGATGGACGCTGAAGACGTCGCGCACGCCCTCGAGCTTCGCGAGCACCCGGGAGAGCTGCTCGACGCTCGTTACCTGCAGAGTCGCGTTCACCGTCGCGGTCTTGTCGGGATTGGCGAGGGCCGACAGCGCCATCAGGGCGACCTGGTTCTCGCTGATGACCGCCGCCACATCGCGCAGGAAGCCGTCGCGGTCCCAGCCCTCGATACGGATCGCGACCGGGTAGGTCCGCGCCGCCGTCCTCTCCCACTCCACTTCGACGTGGCGCTCCTTCTCGGAGCTCGCCTTGACATTGGTGCAGTCGGCGCGGTGCACGGTGACGCCGCGGCCGCGGGTGATGTAGCCGACGATCGGATCGCCCGGCACCGGATTGCAGCAGACCGCGAAGCGCACGAGCAGGTCGTCGACACCCTTCACGGTCACGCCGCCGCGCGCTGTCGTGGGCGGCAGCTGCGGCGCGGAGCCGGGAAGCTGCTGCTCGGCGTCGTCAACGATGCCGAGGCGCATGACGACCTGAGCGGCGGTCACCTCGCCATAGCCGAGCGACGCGAACAGCGTGTCGACGTCGTGCATGTTCAGCGCCTCGGTGACGCGGCGAAGGTCCTCGCCCGAGAGATCGCCGAGCGATCGTTGCGCGAGACGCTTGAGCTCCCGGTCGAGCAGCTCCTTGCCATGCGTGATGTTCTCGTCGCGCTGGGATCGCTTGAACCATTGACGGATCTTCTCTCGCGCGCCCGGCGTCCGGACCATGCCGATCCAGTCGCGCGAGGGACCGCGGGCCGCCTTGCTGGTGACGATCTCGACTATGTCGCCCGATTGCAGGCGGTGATCGAGCGGCACGATGCGACCGTTCACCTTCGCGCCGATCGTGCGGTGCCCAACGTCGGTGTGGATGCGGTACGCGAAGTCGATCGGCGTGGCGCCGGCGGTGAGCGCCTTCACCTCCCCCTTCGGCGTGAAGACGAACACCTCGTCCTGGAAGACGTCGACCTTGAGCGACTCGACGAACTCCTGGGCGTCCGCGACATCGTGCTGCCACTCGAGCAGCTGCCGGACCCATGCGAGCTTCGACTCGTAGTCGCGGTCGCGGTCGGCCTTCCCGCCCTCCTTGTAACGCCAGTGCGCGGCGATGCCGTACTCGGACAGGGCGTGCATCTCCTGCGTACGCACCTGGATTTCGAGCGGCTGACCTCCCGGACCCATGACCGCGGTGTGCAGCGACTGGTAGAGGTTCGCCTTCGGGACCGCGATGTAGTCGTCGAACTGCCCGGGGATCGGAGGCCACAGCGTGTGGACGATGCCGAGCGCGGCGTAGCACCCTGGAACGTCGGCGACGATCACGCGGATCGCGAGCAGGTCGTAGACCTCGTCGAAGCCAACGCCCTTGCGGCGCATCTTCTGCGCGATCGACCAGAGGTGCTTCGCGCGTCCGGAGAGCTCGGCGCGGATCCCCGCCTTCTCGAGCTCGCTGGCGAGCGTCTTCATCGCCTGATCGATGAAGCGCTCGCGGACCTGGCGCCGCGCGGCGAGGTGCTCGGCCACCTCCTTGTACTGCTCCGGCTCGAGATACTTGAATGCGAGGTCCTCCAGCTCCCACTTGATCTGCCAGATCCCGAGGCGGTGCGCGAGCGGCGCGTAGATCTCGATCGTCTGGCGCGCGATGCGCTGCTGCTTCTCCGGCGGCAGTGGCGCGAGCGTCCGCATGTTGTGGAGGCGGTCGCAGAGCTTGATGATCACGACGCGGAGGTCCTCCGCCATCGCGAGGAACATCTTCCGGATGTTCTCGGCCTGATGCGCATCACGCGACTGGCCCTGCAGCCGGCCCAGCTTGGTGACGCCTTCGACCAGGCGTCCGATCTCATCGCCGAACTCGAGGCGGATGTCCTCGGTCGTGCGCGCGGTGTCCTCGGGCACGTCGTGGAGCAGCGTCGCGGCGATCGTTGCCGCTTCCATGCCCAGCTCCGCGATCAGCATCGCGACCGCGGCGGGGTGCGTGATGTATGGCTCCCCCGAGACGCGCTTCTGTGCGCCGTGCGCCTCGGTCGCGTAGGCGTAGGCGCGCCGCACGAGCTCCGCGTCACCGTCCGCGTAGTGCCGCAGCATCTCCTTGACGATCCCTTCGACGTCGACGGCGCTGTGGCGCTGCGCTCGAAGGCGGTCGGTGATACCGACGATCCGCGACGTGATTGCGTTCGCGCGCTCGGCCATCAGGCCATCACCGTTTCCAGACGCATGCGGTCGGCCGTGCCGATGGGACCGAAGTCCTGAAGCTCGAGCTCGACGAAGCCCCTGAGACCCGCCCCCACGGTGACGACGGCGTCAACTGAGCCGGCATCGGTCATCGCGCCTATCTGCTCGCCGCGACGAAAGGCCATGGCGTCGAAGGTGAAACGGCCGACCGTGATCTTGCAGCGGAGGTGATCGGAGTCCGCTCCGACCTGCTTGAGCCCAAAGACTTTGACGTTGCGGAGCAGCAGGTGCGGGCGTGGATTTCCCATGCCGCACGGCTCGAGCGTCGCGAGCTCGAGCGCCAGACGTGCGGTGAGCGCTTCCGGCTCTATCTCGGCATCGACGCGGAGCGACGGTACCGGGCGGACGCCGCCGAGGCGGCGACGCACGATATCGTCGAGTCGTTCGGTGAACTCGCCGATCTTCTCGCGCGCGATGGAGAAGCCCGCGGCCATCGCATGACCGCCGTGCTTGATGAGCAGGTCGTCACACTCATCCAGCGCCTCCGCGATGTGCACCGCGGAGATCGACCGGCATGAGCCCTTGCCCTCCTCGCCGTCGATGGCGATGACCACCGCGGGACGGC
>JANMSU010000302.1:0-4492 GCA_031389835.1 Chloroflexota bacterium | reverse complement strand
GTGGAGGTCGGTGGATGTACTCGAGCCTCATCTCCAAGATCGAGAAGGCGAAGCGTTACGCCGAAGAGCCCCAGCGGATCACCTTCCAGGAATTCCAGGTCCGATTCCGCGGCGACAATGGCTCCCATAGCGTCTCGCTCCGCGGAGATGAGTGGTCCTGCGAATGCGATCACTTCCATACTTCTGGCCTATGCGCCCATGTCATGACCCTTCAGCGCCTCTTCGAGACCCACCTCAGCGACGCGGTCAAATACACGACCGAGCGCGTGCCCGCCTAGCGTCCCGCGTGCCCCACAACTGAATAAGCAGGGTCTCAGCGAAGCCGGTGAGAGTCCGGCAGTGTCGCGCAACCGTGATGGACGTCCGTCCTAACTCGGGTCGCCTGGAACTCCTGCTCGCGGCCAACACGCCTTCGCGAAAAAGGAGTGAGCCAGATGCGTTCCCGTCTTGCGTGCATCCTCGCGGTCTTCCTCCTCGTCGCTTCCGCGTGCGGCGCTACCACCCCTCCTACGCCAACGGCCCCGCAGCCCAGCGAGTCCGCGGCCGCCGTCATGTTCCCCGTCACGATCACCGATTTCCAGAACCGCTCGATCACGTTGCCCAGGCGCCCCGAGCGCATCGTCTCCATCGGTCCGTCGATCACGGAGTTCCTTTTCGCGCTCGGGGCCGGACCGCGTGTCGCAGGGGTCGATGACTTCTCGGACGAGCCGGCCGCCGCGAGGCAGCTCGAGAAGGTCGGCGCGATCAAGGTCAACTTCGAAAAGGTCGTGTCGCTCAGACCCGATCTCGTCCTCAGCGTGAAGTTCTCCGACGGCACGATCGAAAAGCTTGCGGGCGCCGGCCTCACGGTGCTCGTCGTCGACCCGCAGACCATTGGCGACGTCGCGCGGACCGCGATCCTGCTCGGGCGCGCCGTCGGCGCCGATGGCGATGCGCTGGCGCGTGAGATCCAGAAGCGTGTCGATGATGTGAGGGCGAAGACGTCGTCGGCGTCGACCCGACCGCGCGTGTATCACGAGATCGACGCTTCCGACCCGACCAAGATCTTCACCGTCGGCCCGGGTTCGTACATCCACGACCTCATCGAGATCGCGGGGGGCCAGAACGTCGCCGCGCGCGCGACCAGCGCTTACCCGCAGCTCTCCGCGGAAGAGATCCTGCGCAGCGATCCGGAGATCATCGTTCTCGCCGCCGCGGACTATTCCGCGAGGCCGGAGCAAGTGGCCGCGCGCGCCGGCTGGTCGGCTATCGCCGCAGTGAAGAACAAACGAATCGTCACCATCGCGCCCAATCTCATCAACCGGCCCGGCCCACGCGTCGGCGAGGCCGCTGAGACCTACGCGCGGCTGGTGCGTCCGGATCTCTACCGCTGATGCGCACCCTCACCGTCTTCGCACTCCTCGCGACCGCGCTCGTCGTGAGCGCGGCCGCGGGGATCCTCGTCGGGGCCGTGGCCATCACGCCGTCCGATGTGCTCTCCGCGCTCCTCGGCGCCGAAGGCACGAACGGCACGATCATCCGCGAGCTCCGTCTGCCGCGCGTGCTTGGCGCGGCCATCGTCGGCGGTGCGCTCGCGGCGGCCGGCGCTCTCCTTCAGGGCATGCTTCGAAACCCCCTCGCCGATCCATTCGTCACCGGGACGTCCGCGGGCGCGTCTCTCGGCGCGGTCCTCGCCGTCGCGGCGGGGCTTGAGCCCGCGCTCGTGCCGATCGCCGCGTTTTGCGGCGCGATGGCGGCGATCGCGCTCGTCTGGCGGCTCGCGCGACTCGGCGGGAGAACGACCGTCCTCACGGTCCTTCTTGCAGGCGTCGTGCTCACGTCGTTCGCCGGTGCGCTCGTGACATTCATCCTGGTCTCGAGCGATCGCCTTGCGCTGCGTCTCCGAGCCGTACTCGGCTGGCTGCAGGGCGGGGTCTCGGTGATCGACTGGAGCGAGCTCGCGGTCGCGTCCGCCGTCGTGGCTGTCGGTGTCGTCGGCGCGCTCCTGCTCGCGCCACGCATCGATGCCTACGCGTTCGGTGAGGAGACCGCCGCGGCACTCGGCGTCGACCTCGATCGGACGACCGCGGCAGTGCTCGCCACGACCGCGCTGCTGACCGGCGCCGCCGTCGCGATCGCCGGGCTCGTTGGGTTCGTCGGGCTGGTCGTCCCGCACGCGGTCCGGTTCCTCCTCGGCGCGACGCACCGCCGTCTCATCATCGCGAGCGTCCCGGCCGGGGCGATAGCTCTCGTGCTCGCGGACCTCGGCGCGCGCACGGCTCTCGCGCCCGCGGAGCTACCCGTGGGCGTGATCACCGGGCTTGTCGGCGCGCCGTTCTTCCTCGTGCTGCTCCTGCGCTCGCGGAGCGAGATCGTTTGAGCACCGTCGTTGCGCGCGGGATCACAGCCGGGTATCGCGAGCGCGAGGTACTCCGCGGCGTCGACCTCGTGGCGAACGCGGGCGAGCTCGTCGCCCTCATCGGCCCGAACGGGGCCGGGAAATCCACGCTCCTGCGGGTGGTCGGCGGGCTGCTGCGCCCGACGGCGGGCACCGTGACGATCGACGGCATCGACGTGACCAAGCTCGACCGTCGCGCCGTCGCGCGTCAGGTCGCGGTCGTGCCGCAGGTGTTCGAGACGCTTTTCCCATTCACGGTCCGCGAGATCGTCGCGCTCGGCCGGACGTCACGGCTCGGGCCGCTGGGGACGCTCGGAGCCGACGATGCGCGCGCTGTCGCTCGCGCGCTCGAAGACCTCGACGCCACGGACCTTGCGGATCGACGCATCGATCGTGTCTCGGGTGGTGAACGTCAGCGTGCCGTGCTCGCGATGGCCCTCGCGCAGGAGGCCGGCGTGCTTCTGCTCGACGAGCCGACGGCGCACCTGGATCCCACGCATCAGCGCGCGACCCTCGAGCGGGTCGCGAAGGCGGCCCGCGTGCGCGGTCTTGCTGTGGTCGCGGTGCTGCACGACTTGAATCTGGCCGCGGCGTTCGCATCGCGCGTCGTCCTACTCGCGGATGGAGCGGTCGTCCGGGACGGGGAACCGCGTCAGGTCATCACGGCCGAGCTCGTTACCGCGGTGTTCGGTCCGGGTCTGCGTGTTGTCGCGCACGAGGGGCGGCCTTTCGTGATCCCCGAGCCCGCCAGCGTCATGGAGGAAGTACACGCTCGCGCCGGCTGAGGGCCTCTGCCCGTCGTGTCAGAGCAGTCGCGGCCCTTAGATTTCCCAGATGCGCGCCGCTTCGTTCTCGACCCGCACCGCCGCGGCGGTGTTCCTGCTCTCGTGTTCGGCGCTTCTGTTCCAGGTCGCGCAGACACGTCTCTTCAGCGCGACGCTGGGCTATCACCTGACGTTCGTCGCGGTGTCGATCGCGCTGCTCGGTGTTGGAGCCGGAGCGGCCGCGGCAACGCTGATCGATGGGCGGCCGGGCGCGCCGAGCACGTCGCGCCTCGCGGCGCTCGCGAGTGCGAGCTACGTATTCGCGATGGCGGTCGCGACGATCGTCGACCCGGCGGCGCTCGACGTCAGCCTCGCGGTCGTGATCGTCTACGCGGCGAGCAGCCTGCCGTACGTCCTTGTCAGCTGGGTGGTCGTGCGCGCCCTCGCGGCCGATCCCGCCTGGGCCGGCCGCACCTACGCCGCCGACCTCGCCGGGGCCGCCGTGGGCGGCGTCCTCGCGTTCGTCCTCATGCCCGTGCTCGGCGCCCCGGGTGAGTACGGTGCCGCCGCCGCGCTCGCCGCGGCCGCGGCCTTCGTGCTTTCGGGTGCGCGGAGGCGTCGCCGCGTCGCGATCGCCGCAGTCCTCCCGACGGTCCTGCTCACGCTCGCGCTCGCCTTGGCCGGCGACCAGATCGCACCGCTCCGACCGGCCGCGTTCAAGCCGATCCTCGAAGATCTGCGGCGCGGCGCCACCGTCGAATCCGCGGCCTGGGATCCTCAGGGTCGCGTCGACGTCGTCCGCTACGGATCTGACGGGGCGGCCAGCGCGTACGACTTCCTCGTCGACACCGCCTTCGCAGGCGAGCGGCCGCGTTCGCTGATCCTACGGATCGATCTCGATGCCTCGACGCTGATCGTCGAAGGCGGCACCAAAGCGGACGGTCGGGTGCTGGACGCGAGCGTCCTCGCGGCCCCCTACCACCTCGTCGAGCGACCCAACGTGTTGGTCATCGGTCCCGGTGGCGGTATCGACGTCCTCGTCGCGCTGCAGCGTGGCGCGCGCGCCGTCACGGGCGTGGACGTGAACCGCACGGTGATCGCCACAGTGCGTGATCGTTATCGCGACTACGGCGGCGCGCTCTACGACGACCCGCGCGTGACCGTTGTCGCTGATGAGGCGCGTAGCTTCGTGCGACGCTCGACTGATCGCTACGACGTCATCGTGATGACCGTCGTTGACAGCTGGGCCGCGCTGCAAAGCGGCGCGTACTCCCTATCCGAAAGCTACCTCTACACCGAAGAGGCATTCGCCGATTACCTCGGCCATCTCGCGCCTGGCGGTTCGCTCTCG
>JANMSU010000120.1:0-5960 GCA_031389835.1 Chloroflexota bacterium | reverse complement strand
ACGGGGTGCGACCCCACAGGCGACGCACGCGCGACGCGCCACGTCGGTGACGCGCTCGTTCAGCTGGACCGACTGCCGATCGCGCAGCGTACGCACGTCGACCGAAAGGTCGCGCTCGCGGCCGACCACCTTGCAGACCTTAATGATCTCCGCGACCAGCGCCGCGCGCTGCGCGTTGTCGCTGTGACGGGCGTCGACGGTGAACCGCGCGACGCCCGGCACGACGTTCACCTGGGCTGGCTCGACGCTGATGGTCCCGACCGTCGCCACGGCCGGTCGGCCCATCTCATTCGCGGCAGCTGCGATCGCCAGCGTCATCGACGCCGCGCCCAGGAGAGCGTCGCGCCTGCGATCCATGGCCGTGGCACCGGCGTGGTCGGGCTGCCCGCGGACCGTTACTTCGAGATGCGCGGTCCCGACGATCGTGCGCACCACGCCGAGACGCGGACCTTCTTCCTCCAGGATCGGTCCCTGCTCGATGTGCAGCTCGATGAAGCTGTCGATGTCGCGGCGGACCGCCTGCGCGACATTCGCGGGATCGAGACCGATCACGCGCATCGCATCACCGAGCGTGACGCCATCCGCGTCGCGCACGCGTGTGACCTCGTCGGGCTCGATGCGATCCGCGATCGCGCGCGCGCCCCAGAAGTTCGTGCTGAAGCGGCTTCCTTCCTCCTCGCAGATCGCGACGGCCTCGAGGATGCGCGTGGGCCGCCCGAACTGAGACACGAGACTGGCGACGGCCTCGACCGCGGCGACCACACCGAGCGCACCATCGAGCGCGCCGCCGCCCCGCACCGTGTCGACGTGCGACCCGGTCACGATGACGCGTCCGCCGCGCGAACCTTCCACCCGTCCCCAGACATTGCCGACCGCATCGCGCCGCACCAGCAAACCCGCTTCCTTCATCCAGCCCGACACGAGCTCGGTCGCCGAGACCCACGCCGGCGTGTACAGAGCGCGGTAGAGGCCGCCGCCCGGGAGCGCGCCGCGCTGCGCAAGCTCGTCGAGTCGCCTCAGTAGACGACGTTCGTCGATCGCCACGCCCTCCGCGATCTTCACGAGGCCATTCTCGTCACAAGACGACCGAACCGGGCATAGCGCTTCTGCTCGATGAACTCGCCGCCGTCGAACACCGTGACTCCGCGCACCAGCGTGCGCACGACCGCACCGCGGAACGTTTGCCCGACGTACGGGCTGATGCCGCTGCGCGCCTGTAGCTGCGATGCCTCGAAGGTCCACTCGCGATCGAGTGCGACGAGCGCAACGTCCGCGTCCGCGCCGGCGCGGATCGCGCCCTTCTGCGGCCACAGTCCGAGGAGCCGCGCGGGCGCGCCTGCGACGAGACGCGCGAGTACCGCGAGACGCAGTCCGCGCCGTTGGACGCCCTCGGTGAGCATCACGGGAAGCAGCGACTGGATCCCGGTGACGCCACCCCAAGCCTCCCAGATGTCGTTGTCGCCCCGCGCTTTCAGCTCGGCCGTGCACGGCGAGTGGTCGGAGGCCACGAGATCTATCTCACCGTCGATCACGTGTTGCCAGAGGCGCTCGCGCGACGACGCGTCGCGGATCGGCGGTGCGCATTTCAGCGCCGGTCCGATGCGATCAACGTCGTCAGCGGTGAAGAGCAGGTAGTGCGGGCAGGTCTCGACCGTGACGCTCGCGCCGCGCTCCCGCGCACGAAGGACAGCCGTCACCGCGGCGGAGCTCGACGCGTGCACGATGTGCACGCGCGCTCCGGTCTCACGCGCGGCCTCCGCGATGCGCTCGATGGCGCGTCGTTCCGCGGCCGGCGGCCGCGACTCGAGCCACGCCGCGCGGTCGCGCCGATTCATCGTGTGCAGCTGTTCGGTCCCTTTCGCCACAAGCGCTTCATCCTCGGCGTGCACGGCGACGAGATGGCCCGCCACCGTGGCCGCCGCGAGTGCGGCCGTGAGCGTCTCGGCATCCAGGTGCGGGAACTCGGGAACTCCGCTGGGACAGAGGAATGCCTTGAGACCCACGACCCCCGAGCTCTTGAGCTCGAGCAGTGGCGCGAGATCCGCGCTGACCAGACCGCCCCAGAACGCGTAATCCACGATCGCGGAGCGCGCGGCACGTGACTCCTTGGCGTGCACTGCCGAGGCATCGAGTGTCGGCGGCAGTGAGTTGAGCGGCATGTCGGCCAGCGTCGTCACGCCGCCGGCGGCGGCGCCGCGCGTGGCCGCGCTCCAGCCCTCCCAGTCCTCGCGACCCGGCTCGTTGACGTGCGCGTGCGCGTCGACGACGCCGGGGAACACGTGCAGGCCGCGGGCCTCGATGTGATCGAACGCCCTGCCCTGCCCTGGCTCGACGATCGCGTCGAACAGGCCACCCGCGATGAGAACGTCCGCCTCGCGTACGCCCTCCTCGGTGACCACGCGTCCACCGCGGATCGCGAGGTCTGCGGTGGCCGTCCTAGACCTCTTCTACAACAAAGTCCTGCGCGCCCTCCCAGAGCGTGAGGCGGCCGATCTCGGCGAGGTGCTCGTTGCCCTCGATCACGGTCGCGAAGTGATTACCCGCTAGCTGACCGACCTTGCTGGAGAAGACGCAGGAGCCATACGGGAACAGGATCTCCATCTCTGAGATGCCGCCCGGATAGACGAGGATCTCGCCGGGCGCGGGATGACTGGTGTGATTCTCGAAATCAACGCCAAGCCGCCTGTCGCCCATCGGGACCCAGGTGGACTCGCCGCTCCAGCGAACGTGCACGACCTTGCTGCGCAAAGGGAGCATCCGACGGACCGCCGCCACGGTCATCGGCGCGTCCTTCTCTTCCCAGCGCGCCTTGAACGTGTACGGACCGGCGGTGATGCGAAGTGTGGCCATCGCGGGCGTACGATACCCGCCCGATGACACGCGCGACGCTGTCCACACATGTGCTCGACACGACCAATGGGATCCCCGCTGTCGGCGTCGAGATCGCGCTCTATCAGGACGGGACGCTGGCCGCGAAGGGCACGACGGGCAAGGACGGCCGCGTGGCGAAGCTCGGCGAGGAGCACGAGCCGGGGACGTACCGCCTCATCTTCGATGTTGGAGGGTACTTTCGCTCTCGCCAGCTCGACACGTTCTTCGGGAGCGTGACGCTGGAGGTTCGGCTCGTCGCCGGCCATCAACACATCCCGCTCCTCGTGTCGCGCTACGGCGTCGTCTCGTACCTCGGTAGCTAGATGCCGTCCGATGCGATCACCGGAAGGCTCGCCGCTGTGTTCGAGCGCGCGCCGGGTCTCGCGGCGGCGCTGCGCCACGCAGGTCAGGACACCCCACGCGCGATCATCGCGAAGGCCCGCGGGGCACTTGACGGTATGAGCGATCAGGAACGTGTCGCGGTCCTCGACGCGCATCCGCGGATCGGCGCCAGCGGCGCGTCGCTCTCACTGCACTCGCGGCGCGAGCAGGGCGACGCCCCAGACGCCGCGACGCTCCGGGAGCTTGATGCGCTGAACGACGTGTACGAGGAGAAGTTTGGCTTTCGGTTCGTCGTGTTCGTCGCAGGACGCTCCCAACGGGAGATCGTTCCCGTCCTTCGCGAGCGCCTCGCGAACAAGAGGGACGCGGAGCTGAAGACCGGGCTCGACGAATTCCTTGCGATCTCCCTGGATCGCCTGGAGCGACCGCGATGACGCCGATGGAGATCCAGTACGGCAAGACGCGCGTGATCTTCTTTCGCCTCGCGAAGCGCTCGGCACCGCCGTTCGCGGCGTCCGTCACGATCGACGTCTTTGGCGAGCGCTTCGCTGCTGCGTACACGGAAGGCGATAACCGCGAGGTCGTTGCGACCGACACGATGAAGAACTTCGTATACGCCACCGCCGCGGACTTCGATGGACGCTCGCTCGAGTCGTACGTGATGTTCCTCGGTCGCCGGCTTCTCGCCACCTATCCGCAGATGGAGCGCATCCGCGTCACGGCGCAGGAAGTCCCGGTGGACGCCGCCAACGGCGGTAGCGATGTCGTGTTCCGTATGACGCGCGGCGATGTCGTCATGTCGCATGCCGACTTCGAACGATCCACGAACGAGATCACCGTCAGCGACATTCGAAGTGGGATCGAAGGCATGCGACTGTTGAAGACGACCGGAAGCTCGTTCGAGCAATTTGCCCGTGATCGGTACACCAGCCTGCCGGAGCTGACGGATCGCCCGCTCACCATCCGCCTGGACGTGCACTGGCGATACGGCCATGTCCGCGACGTGACGGATGGCAAAGGTCACGTCCCGGCCGAAGACGTCCGTCGTGCGATCGAGCGCTCTTTTCACGACTTCAACAGCCGCTCGATCCAACAATTGGTCCATGTCATGGGTATGACCCTGTTGAAGGAGTTCCCAACCCTCACCGAGGTCGAGTTCGCGGCGGAGAACCACACCCCCGACGTGGTCGCGGAGGGAAAAGGCGACGTGCGCGTGTTCGCTGAGCCACGACAGACATTCGGAAAGATCGGGCTGGTGCTGCGCCGCTAGGATGGCGTGCGGTCGTTCGGTGGGGAGCATCTGAGGGGAGAAAGGTGGCGCGCCATGCGACGTTCGCTCATCGCGCTCGCGGTCGGCATCCTGACCATCGCGACCAGCGGCATCACGCTCGCGGGACCTGACAAGAACAGCCAGGAGCTGCTCCCTAACGAGCGCCGGATCCTCAGCAATTCACAGAAGACGTACAACGGCGGCACGAAGGCCGGTTCCGCGTGGAACATGGAGGTCGTCGGTCACGAGAGCATCGGAAACCGCGGCTTCAATGGCGACGTCTGGGTCCACGCCGGCTATGCGTATGTCGGGCACTGGGGCTTTCAGGACTGGGCGACCGGCAACACTCGGTTCTGTCCCGAGGTGCCTGCGTCCGGCGTCGCGGTCATCGACGTACGAAGCCCGTCGAGCCCGAGGCGCGTCGCGACCCTGCAGAACCCGCCCAACACCTCGGCCGAAGACGTGGTCGTCTATCGCGCGAGGTATGGATCGTTTGCGGGCCGGGACATCGCCGCAGCGGGCATCCAGACGTGCGGCTCTCGCTTCGACCTCAACATCCGGCGTGGGCTCATGCTGTGGGACGTCACCAACCCCGCTCGTCCGGAGACGCTGGGCATCTATGACACCGGATGTTGCACGCGCGGGGTGCACGAGTTCGAGATCGGGCATCGCGCGGACGGACGGACCTTCGCGTATGTGAGCGTGCCGTTCAGCGAGCGGGCCGATGCGTCGTCGCCCAACGGCATGCGTGATCGCCTTGGGCGCGGGGACGCGCGGATCATCGACATCACCGATCCGGTAGAACCATTCCAGGTCGCGACGTTCGGGATCAAAAAGAACCTTGGTATCGATCCCGCGAGCATCGGGCAGGGCTGCGACCCGGACGCATTCGGGCACGGGATGACGCCGTCCGCCGACGGCAAGCTGGTCGTGGTCTCGTACTGGGACGCCGGCTTCATCGCACTTGACACGACGATCCCGGAGGCGCCTGTGTTGCTCAGTCGCACCATCTACCAGCGATGGGAGGACGGTGACGCTCACTCCGCGTCGTACGACGACGCACGCAGGCTGCTGTTCAGCGCGGACGAGGATTTCTGTAAGGGCGGCCCGGCCGAGCAAGGTTGGGGCTACATGCGCATCTGGGATTACTCGGATCCGCGCGCACCGCGCGAGATCGCGCAGTTCAAGACGGCGAATTCACTCGGCTCGTCCGACCCCGGCGCGGGCGACTACGTGATCCACAACCCGCTCGTTGTCGGGACCGAGGTGTACATCTCCTGGTACACCGACGGCGTGCGCGTCGTCGACACGCGCGACCCGCGAGCCCCACGCGAGGTCGCGTACTTCGTACCGCCCGCGGGCCACAACCCGGTGAAGCCCGCGCAGCGCGGCATCCTGACCAACACGGCGCAGATCTGGGGCGTCGTCGTCGACGAGACGACAGACCTGATATACGCCAGCGACATGAACACCGGGC
>JANMSU010000110.1:0-2699 GCA_031389835.1 Chloroflexota bacterium | reverse complement strand
TCTCGACGTCACGCTCGCCGCACCCCGACTGCTCGGCCGTGCGGATGATGAGCGGGACGTCGACGTCCTTGAACGGCTTGCGTCGCGTGTTGGGCTGCGGTGGGACTTTCACGCCGGCGAGCGGGCTATGAGGGAGGATGTTGGCCTCGACCAGCCACTCGGCGAAGATGGTGAGCGAGCGGCCGTCGTGGTGCGCGAGGAACCGCCGTTTGCGGCGGACCGCGTCGCGGATGTAGTCGTTCGCCGACTCGGCCGTCAGGTCGCGAAGGTGGGTGTGCTGCGCGGCGAAGCGGCGAATCCCCGCCTGGTACCCGCGTATGGTCTGGGCCTTGAGGTCGTGCCGTGACCGCACGAACGACTCGAGTAGCTCGAGGATCGGCGTCCCGGGACCCCTAGCCATTTCGGCCTCGGTTGTTCTGTTGGAAAAGTGCTTCATCGCCTTCCCTTGCGGGGCGGGCGCGCTCCGAGGTGAATGCTAGAGACACCGACGGAAAGCCCAAGTCAGGCACCCCGAGCGGTCGTGGAGGTTCTCTCCTGAGCCCGCAGTGCGAGCCCCCCAATCTCGTTGGGCCCGAGCCGCAGCATCAGCGAAGCACCTGCGAGAACGACGGAGCCGCCAGCAGGCCGAACCCCAGCACTTTGGGCGGCTGGCAGGCCAACTTGCCCGCGTACTTCGCGGCCTTCTCGACGTAACACGCCGCGCGCACTCGCTCGTCCGGGTCCTGACTGAACGGCTGCAGATTCCAGATCCCGCCGTCCGACCGGTCGTACCACGCCTGCATGAACGTGTAGAGCGGCGCCGACTCCGCGCAAGCCAACAGCGCGTGCTCATGAGGCTGCCCGCTCACATGCAACTCGGTCTCACCCCACAGCCGCGCCGACGGGTCGACCGCGCGCACGTCGTCATACAGCCACTCGCGGACCATCTTGTTGTGACGGCTGAGACCGACGCGGGTGTACGAGCTCGAGCCCGACCGATGTGAGCGAGAGGTAATCGGCTGAAAAGATCTTGCGCCGAGCGAGCGATGCGTGAGCGTGATGAACGAACGCCACGGTGCCAACTCCGCGACCCAGTGTCCCGTTGCATCGAGCGCCGCGAGCGAGAGCGCACGCGCGTCCCCCGCTGATTCCCAGTCGGTCCGTCTTGGTGTCGCCATCCTCGTTTCCTTCTCTTCTCCGACGGGCATCGCAAGCGAGTCAAGAAAGGGGACGAGGGAGCCGGAACGCTGCTCGCAGAACGACGCGCTGGTCCTCGAGCCCTGCGGCCACAGGGGCTGTTCATGTAACACTCATGATCATATCATGGATGTTACGTCGTCAAGACCCGCGCCTATCTAGGGGGATGGCGTCGAGCTGTCCTATTGCCTCGTGGTTCATCGGTTAGGTTCTCGTGATGCTCCACCGGTTACCGCTCAGTCAGGGAACGCTCCACGGCTACTTCTCCCGCGATCTCGAGCCTGCTCTGACCATCGCGCCGGGTGACAGCGTGCGCTTCGCCGTGCCGAACTCGTCGTGGTACGTCGAGCCGGAGCACAAGTTCGTCCCCCGTGATCCGACCCTCGATGTCGGACATGCGCTCGTGGGTCCGATCGCCGTCCGGGGTGCGCGGGTCGGCCAGACGCTCGTCGTGCGGATTGACGAGGTCAAGCCGGCGTCATGGGGTGTGACGTACACGAAGCCGCCGCATCTCGTTCGTTGGCAGCTCAGCGACGGCGTCGGCCTCGGCGCCGGGAAGACCGTTCGTCTCGCACCGTTCCTCGGGGTCCTTGGCATGCCGCCGGCCGAACCGGGCGTGCATTCGACGATCCCGCCGCGCCCGTGCGGCGGCAACATCGACTGCAAGGAGCTCGTCGCCGGATCAGTCTTGTTCCTGCCGATCGCGGTCGAGGAGGCGCTCTTCTCCGCCGGTGATGGTCACGCCGCGCAAGGTGACGGCGAAATATCAGGCACCGCGATCGAGTGCCCGGTCGAGGCGCAGGTCACTCTTGACGTGCGCGACGACTTCCCTGTCCAGTGGCCCGTCGCGCGCACGGCCGCGAGCTGGATCACCTTCGGATTTCACGAAGACCTTGGAAAAGCGGCAGGGATCGCCGTCGAAGGAATGCTCGATCTGATGCAGCGTGAGCACGGTTTGACCCGCAGTGACGCGTTGGCACTCGGCTCGGTCGTGGTGGATCTGCGCGTAACGCAGATCGCGAACAAGACGCTGGGCGTGCACGCTGTCCTTGCTGACGCAGCGCTCGCGTGAAATAGATCAGCGCGGCGCCATACCCCCCTATCTAGCGCAGCCCCCGCGAGAGCAAGCGTCGCCGGCGCCTCAAGGGCACCCGCGCGAGCCGCTCCGCGGCACGCGCGGGTTTCCCACCCTTGACCCGGCGGCGAAGTTCCTAGGAGCGGGGCCGCGTCCTCACTGTGTGTGAGTGCATCTTCCGTCCCTCGCGAGCATCCTGTTTCACGAGTCCAAGCATCTCGGTCATGCTCGTCGAACCTGACGTGACGTGATCCAAGATGACGGGGTAGAAGCCGCCTGTGTCATCAACGACGTAGACGTCTTCGCCCGCAAAGATTCGGTACTGAATATCCCGCCACTCGTCGGCAGTGAGTTCGCAGCCGACACAGGCCGGATCGGAGCCCGGCCAAGGCGATTCGGTTACCTCAGCGGACAGAAGCCTTCTTAACGCGCGGCGTCGTTGTGCTTG
>JANMSU010000056.1:0-4876 GCA_031389835.1 Chloroflexota bacterium | reverse complement strand
CCGGCGAGGCATCCCCTCGATGCCGAGCTGGTGCATCGGATAGAACGCGAGGTTGAAGCCGAAGAAGAAGATCATGAACTGGATCACGCCGAGCTTCTCGCTCATCATCCGGCCGCTCATCTTCGGAATCCAGTAGAACGCCGCCGCGAAGAACGAGAAGAGCGCGCCGCCCACGAGCACGTAATGGATGTGCGCGACGACGTAGTACGTGTCAGAAAGTTGGATGTCCACGGGCACCGAGCCGAGGAAGACGCCCGAGATCCCCCCGATCGTGAAGACCGCGAGGAAGCCGAGGGAGAACAGCATCGGCGTCTTGAATCGCAACGAGCCGCCCCAGATCGTGCCAATCCAGGAGAACACCTTCACGCCGGTCGGAACGGCGATGAGCATCGTCGACGACATGAAGAGGATCTGCAACGCGGGGTCGATGCCCGCAACGAACATGTGGTGCACGAACACACCGAACGACAGGAAGCCGATCGCGACCGACGCGTACGCGATCATCTTGTATCCGAAGATCGGCTTCCGCGAGAACACCGGAAGGATCTCGCTGATCACTCCGAAGCCGGGCAGGATCATGATGTAGACCTCGGGGTGGCCGAAGAACCAGAACAGGTACTGCCAGAGGAGCGGATCGGCACCCTCAGCCACCGAGAAGAAGTTCGTCCCGGCGATGCGATCGAACAGCAGCAGCACGCCCGCGACCGTGAGGAACGGCATCGCTAGAACGAGCAGGAAGCTCGTCACGAGCACGCTCCACGCGAACAGCGTGATGCGGTGGAACGTCATACCCGGCGCACGCAACGAGAAGATCGTCACGATCATGTTCAGCGCGCCGAAGATCGACGAGAAGCCCAGGATCGTGAGACCGATGATCCACAGGTCCTGGCCGAAGCCCGGCGAGAACGGCTTCGCCGACAGTGGGACGTACGACGTCCATCCGGCGTTGGGCGCGCCGACGAGGAAGCTCGAGTACAGGACGACGCCGCCTGACACCAGCAGCCAGTACGAGAGCGCGTTCAGCCGCGGGAACGCCATGTCCCGCGCGCCGAGCTGCAGCGGGATGATGAAGTTCGCGAACCCGGTCCATACCGGTACGACGAAGAGGAACACCATCGTCGTTCCGTGCATCGTGAAAGCGGCGTTGTACTGCTGCGCGGTGAGGACGGTGCCGTCGGGAATGGCGAGCTGCGTCCGCATGGCAAGAGCGAGCAGACCACCGGACAGGAAGAAGAAGAATGTCGTGTAGAGGTAGAGCACACCGATCTTCTTGTGGTCGACGGTGGTGATCCACTCGAGGATGCCCGTGTAACGGGGCCGCGCGACCGGAAAGGTCTGTTCAACGGTGGCCATACAAGTCCATTCCATCGTCCTGCTACGGGAGTGTCAAATACGCGGACAGATGTGCGGCCGGACGTCTGTGTCTCGCTAGACTTCCGCCGTGCGGCAGGCGCTGACGGTCGCGCAGGCATGAGCCTCAGTCTTCGTTCGGTCCCGATCGTGACCGCCGCTGCACTCGCGGTCATCACGATCGCGGCGTGGACCCTGCTCATCGTAGGAACCCCGATGAGCGACCCCGCGACGTTCCTTGTCGCTTGGATCGTGATGATGGCGGCGATGATGATCCCGTCGAGTGCGCCGATGTTCCTGCTCTTCCGCGTGTCGGCCAGCGACGGGCCGCGCGGCGAGCTGCGCACGCTCGCGTTCGGCGCCGGCTACCTCCTGGTGTGGGCAGTCGTTGGCGTCGTCGTGCTGGCCGCGCAGCGCGTTCTCGATGCGGTGGTGAGCCCAGATCAAAGGGCCATCGGTGTCGCCGCGGTCCTGCTCGCGGCGGGCGCATACCAGTTCACGCCCCTCAAGGCGACGTGCCTTCGCGCGTGCCAGACGCCCGCCGACTTCCTGGTGCGGCACTGGCGGAGCGGCACGCTCGGCGCACTGCGTCTCGGGATCGACCACGGTCTGTACTGCCTCGGCTGCTGCTGGGCGCTGATGGCCGTCCTCGTCGCGGCGGGCGGCATGGGCCTCGCGTGGGTCGCGCTCGTCGCGCTGATCGTCCTCGTCGAGAAGCTCGTTCCGCGGGCGATCTGGTTCAGCCGGGCGGTAGGCGTAGCCTTCGCCATGGGCGCGCTCGTGGTCGTGCTCCGTCCAGAGCTCGTGACGCCCATGGCGATGTAGCGGAGGAAAAGAGATGGCACAGGCGATCGCGACGAAGTGGACGATGAAGGGCCGGGTGCTCATCGCATGCAACTGCGACTGGGGTTGCCCCTGCAATGTGAATGCGCTCCCGACAAAGGGGAACTGTGAGGGCGGCTGGACGTGGGAGATCGAGGAAGGTGCGTTCGGCGAGACGAAGCTGAGTGGTCTGTACCTCAGCCTCTTCGGCGACTGGCCGAAGGCGATCCACGAGGGCAACGGCGTCGCGACGGCGCTCATTGACGACCGCGCCGACGGCGCGCAGCGCGAGGCACTCGTGACGTTGGTGGAAGGGAACGCTGGCGGCCCGTGGGGGATCTTCCGCAAGACGTTCACCACGTTCCACGGACCCACCTCTGTGCGCTACGAGGCGAACTTCTCCGGCGAGCTTCCCACTGTCAAGGCCGGCGACGTCCTCGAGTGCACGACGCAGTTCATCCGCAATCCGGTCACGAGCGCAACGAGCCATCCGCGCATCGTGATGCCCGAGGGGATGATCCTGAAGGACGGCGCGCTCCTCGCCTCGAAGCGCTTCGTCGTACGCGACGGCGTGAAGTACGACCACTCCGGCCAGTACGCGGCGTTCGGGTTCTTCGCCTACACCGGGCCCTAGCTCAGCGTGTCCGGATGAGCAGCAGCTTGTCCTGACCGGACATCGCGCCCCACACCTCGCCGGCCGTCCGAGCAGCTGCCGGACGGCCGGCATTCGGCAGCGGGCGCGGATACCACGTGAACTTACTCATTTGTCGATGGATACGGTGCGGAGCCTCAGCGAGTTCGAGACGACGGTCACCGACGAGATCGCCATTGCCGCGGCCGCCAGCACCGGCGAGAGCAGCCAGCCGGTGAACGGGTAGAGCGCGCCGGCGGCGAGCGGGATGAGCGCGACGTTGTAGAAGAAGGCCCAGAACAGATTCTGGCGGATCGTCGCGACCGTACTGCGGGCGAGACGCAGCGCGCGCGGGACGCCACGGGGGTCGCCACCGATGAGGACGATCTCCGCGGCGGCGATCGCTACGTCCGTGCCGCTGCCAATCGCGATGCCGAGGTCCGCGCGCGCCAGCGCGGGCGCGTCGTTGACGCCGTCGCCGACCATCGCGACGCGGTGCCCCTGCTCCTGCAGCTCCGCGACGATCTTTGCTTTCGCCTCCGGCCACACCTCGGCGCGCACGTCGTCGATGCCGAGCTGCTTCGCGATCGCCTCCACTGTGCGGCGCGAGTCGCCGGACACCAGGAGGGTGCGCGCGCCGAGCGCCTTGATCTCTCTGATCGCTTCGGCCGCCGCGGCCTTCGGCACGTCCGCGACCGCGAGGACGGCACCAGGTTGACCATCGATCGTCGCGACGAGCGTCGTCCTTCCCTTGCTCTGATGGTGCGTGAGCATGCCGTCGCCGAGGCCCGCGAACCCGTGCGCGCGAGCCAGGGCGGCCTTGCCGACCCAGACGTCGTGCCCGTCGACGACGGCGTGGACACCGCTGCCCGCGAGGGCTTCGAACGACGTCGGCTCGCTGAGCTCGATCCCCTTCGCACGCGCGTGCTCGACCATCGCGGCGGCGAGCGGGTGCTCCGATCGCAGCTCGGCGCTCGCGATCAGCCGCAGCGCTTCGTCCTCGCCGATGTCTGCGCAGGTGACCCAGTCCACGACCTCGGGCCGTCCGACGGTGAGCGTGCCGGTCTTGTCGAACGCGACGACGTCGATCTTCTGCGCCATCTCGAGCGCCTGCGCATTCTTGATGAGGATGCCTCGCGTCGCGCCGCGGCCCGTGCCGACCATAATCGCGGTCGGGGTCGCGAGCCCAAGCGCGCAGGGGCAGGCGATGATCAGGACCGCGATGAACGCGGTGACCGCATACGCGAAGTGCGGCTCGGGACCGTAGATCCACCACGCCACCGCCGCGGCGGTGGCGACCGCGAACACGATGGGGACGAAGACGGAGGCGACACGGTCGACGAGGCGCTGGATCGGCGCTTTCGAGCCCTGCGCCTCCTCGACCAGCCGCACGATCTGCGCGAGCGCGGTGTCGGCGCCCACGCGCGTAGCGCGGAAGCGCAGCGTGCCGCTCGTGTTCATCGTTCCGCCGGCGACCTCATCGCCCGCGCCTTTCTCCACTGGGATCGATTCGCCGGTGAGCATCGACTCGTCGACGGCCGAGTCGCCGGCGATGACGAGCCCGTCGGTCGCGATGGTCTCGCCGGGACGCACGATGACGACGTCGCCGACCTGCAGCTGATCGATGGGAACGTCCTCCTCCGCACCCCCGGGACGGCGTACGCGTGCTGATTTCGCGCCGAGCGCGAGCAGGCCGCGGATCGCGTCCGACGTGTGTGCGCGAGCACGCGCCTCGAGGTAGCGGCCGACGAGGACCAGCGCGACGATCACCGACGCGGTCTCGTAGTACAGGTACTGATGCGGCTCGAGGCCGGCGTCGAAGAACAGAGACTGGAGGAACGTCGCGACGACCGAGATCCCGTACGCGGCCGTCGTGCCTACGACGATGAGCGTGTTCATGTTCACCTGCCGATGCCGGGCCGCGCCCCAGGCGTTCACGTAGAAGGGCGCCGCGGCCCACAGCTGCACCGGCGTCGCGAGCGCGAACATGAGATACGCGCGCCACGGCTCGTGCCGGGTCCCGCTGATAACGAGATCCGCCATCGAGACGATCAACGTCAGCGACCCGAGCAC
>JANMSU010000047.1:0-4182 GCA_031389835.1 Chloroflexota bacterium | reverse complement strand
CACCGGGAAACTCGTTAGACAATGGAACGATCGCAGGCGGACCTGACGGCAGTGTCTGCACACTGGCCTCGCGCCCTACGGCAGTAGCTCAACTGGCAGAGCAACGGTCTCCAAAACCGTAGGTTGAGAGTTCGAGTCTCTCCTGCCGTGCTGGAAGGAATGGATAGATAGAAATGGCGACAACGGCGCGGGCACCGCGACAAGGACCAGTCGAGTTCTCACGCGAGGCGTGGCAAGAGCTCCGCAAGGTCACGTGGCCGAGCCGTGAGACGGTCCTCCGCCTCACGCTGATCGTGCTCGTCATCTCCGCGATCATCTCCGTCTACATCTACCTCTTCGACAATCTGTTCACCGTTGTCATCACGAACGGCATCGTTGGTTCGCCGACCACATCACCGCCGCCGCAGTAATTAAGGAGCCGCATGGACGAGAACGAGCGCAGCGAGCAGGACGAACCGCGGGACGCCCCGGCCGATGAGGGCGCGCCCGAAGGATCCGCCGTGGAGCAGGAAAGCGGCATCGACGCCGCCAAGCTCTCCGACGAGGAGGCGACCCTTGCCGCGCGCGCATTCCTCGGCACCGCGGAGCCCGAGGAGGAGGTCTCGGTCGACGAGGCCAAGAGCCTGCTGCGACGCGCGGGTGCCGTCGCGGAGGCCGAGCCCGAGATCGCGCCTGCGCCGGAGCCCGAGCCGGAGCGGCCCTCAGCCGCAGCTCCGACGGCGGAGCCCGCCGTCGACACCGGCCGCCGCTGGTATGTCATCCACACGTACTCGGGTTACGAGAACAAAGTGAAGACGAACCTCGAGCACCGCATCCAGTCGATGGACATGGGCGACAAGATCTTTCAGGTGCTCGTTCCCACCGAGGAAGAGATCGAGATCAAGAACGGCAAGCGCCACCCGGTCGAGCGAAAGATCTTCCCGGGTTACGTGCTCGTCGAGATGGTCATGAGCGACGACTCCTGGTACGTCGTGCGCAACACGCCGGGGGTGACGAGCTTCGTCGGGAGCGGCAACAAGCCGACCGAGCTCACCGACACCGAGGTGCGCGCGATCCTGCGCCAGATCAAGCTCGACGCGCCGAAGTACAAGGTCGCGTTCACGAAGGGCGAGGCCGTGCGCGTCACGGATGGTCCCTTCACCGACCTGCACGGTGTCGTCGACGAGGTGAATCCCGAGCGGAACAAGGTCAAGGTCCTGGTGTCCATCTTCGGCCGTGAGACACCGGTCGAGCTCGACTTCCTTCAGATCGAAAAGCTGGTGAAGTAATGGCTAAGAAGATCAAAGCTGTCGTCAAAGTCCAGATCCAGGCCGGCAAAGCCACCGCCGCCCCGCCCGTCGGCACGGCGCTCGGCCCGCACGGCATCAACATGGGTCAGTTCATCAAGGAGTACAACGAGCGCACGGCGTCGCTCGCGGGCACCGTCGTGCCCGCCGTTGTGACGGTCTTCGAGGACCGCTCATACACGTTCGTGACGAAGAGCCCGCCCGCCGCGGACCTCATCCGTCGCGAGGCCGGGATCGACAAGGGCTCGGGTAAGCCGAACAAAGAGAAGGTCGGCAAGATCACCCGCGCGCAGGTGAAGAAGATCGCCGAAACCAAGCTGGCCGACCTCAACGCCACAAGCGTCGAGGGCGCGATGAAGATGGTCGAGGGCACCGCCCGCAGCATGGGCGTGGAGATAAGCTCCTAGCATCGGTGGTCCACCGCCCAGACGGTGGCGTGTACCGCGCGTGAGACGGTAGGCCTTACGGCCGAAAGGGGACGGACATGCCAGAGAAGAAGCACGGCAAGCGCTACACAGAGCTCGCGAAGAAGATCGATCGCGCGCGCGAGTACCAGCCCGCCGAGGGCGTGAAGCTTGTGAAGGAAACCAGTCAGGCGAAGTTCGACACGACCGTCGAGCTGCACATGCGTATGGGCGTCGATCCAAAGCACGCGGATCAGATGGTCCGCGGCGCCGCGGTCCTCCCGCACGGCACCGGCAAGTCGGTGCGCGTGATCGCGTTCGCCCAGGGCGAGAAGGCCCGCGAGGCGCAGGCGGCGGGTGCGGATGTCGTGGGTGCGGAAGATCTCGCCAAGCGTATCGAGGGTGGCTGGATGGAATTCGACGTCGCGATCGCGACGCCGGACCTGATGGGCCAGGTCGGTAAGCTCGGTCGCGTTCTTGGTCCGCGTGGCCTCATGCCGAACCCCAAGTCAGGAACCGTCACGTTCGACGTGGCCAAGGCTGTGCGCGACGCCAAGGGCGGCCGGGTGGAGTTCCGCGTCGACAAGACCGCGGTGATCCACACCATCGTCGGGAAGGCGTCCTTCAGCGAGCAGGCGCTGGTCGAGAACCTCGCGACGGTGGTCGAGGCGATCAACCGTGCTCGACCCGCAGGAGTGAAGGGCCAGTACGTCCGGGCCGCGCATCTCACGAGCACGCATGGGCCGAGCGTGAAGCTCGATCTCGGCGCGACGCTCGGCCTGTCGGGTCGCGCCGGGCCGTAGGCCCGAGCTACCCGACCGCGGTCGGCGCGGTCCAATCGACGACCGCCGCGCCCCACGTCATCCCGCCGCCGAAGGCGACGAACACCAGGTGGTCGCCGCGTCGAACGCGCCCCTCCTCCACCGCTTCGCACAGCGCGATGGGGATGGATGCCGCCGACGTGTTCCCGTACTTCTGGATGTTCATGTAGACCTTCGATGGATCGAGCCCCAAGCGCTTGACGACGGCCTCGATGATCCGCGCATTCGCCTGATGAGGCACGAGCAGATCGACGTCCGCGAGGCCGAGGCCGGCTGCCGCGAGTGCGTCTTCCGCGGCGCTCGCCATGCTGGGCACCGCGACCTTGAAGACCTCGTTCCCCTGCATCCGGATGTAGTGCATACCGTCGCGAAGGCTGTCGGCTGACGGCGGATGCTTCGAGCCACCGCCGAGCACGGTGAGGAGCGCGCTCTTGCTGCCGTCACCCCGCAGCACCGCGCTGCGGATCCCGCCGCCGCCTTCCGACCGCTCCACAACGACGGCCCCGGCGCCATCGCCGAATAGCACGCACGTCGCGCGATCAGTCCAGTCGACGTAGCGGGATATCGTCTCCGCGCCGAGCACGAGGATGCGGCGAGCGGTCCCCGCCGCGATCAGTCCACGCGCGACGGCCAGTCCGTAGATCCAGCCGGCACACGCCGCGCCCAGATCGAAGATGGCGGCCCGCCTGGCGCCGATGCGGTCCTGCACGACGGCAGCCGCGGTCGGCAACAGGTAGTCGGGCGTCGTCGTAGCGACCATCAGCATGTCCAGGTCCGCGGCGGCGACGTTGGCTCGCGCGAGCGCGCGCTCCGCTGCGATGGTCGCCATCGAGCACGTGGTCTCATCCTCGGCGACGATCCGCCGCTCGCGGATGCCGGTGCGCTCGACGATCCAGGCGTCGGTCGTCCCGACCATCCGCTCGAGGTCCTGGTTGGTGAGCACTCTCGACGGCACGTAGAAGCCCCATCCGGTGATCACGGCCTGGGGCACGGACATCAGCGCGAGTTTAGGTGCTAGCCTCCGGCCCGTGATGCCGCGCCTCGTGGCAGGCGGTCAACGGTGCTGAGGGTCGCGGGCCTCGAGGTCGTCTACAGCGATGTCATCGTGGGACTTCGCGGTGTCTCGCTCGAGGTCCCTGACGGCGCGATCGTCGCGCTCCTCGGCGCGAACGGCGCGGGGAAGACCACTTGCCTACGCGCGATCACCGGACTGCTTGATATCCACCGCGGGCGCATCAGCAAGGGCGTCGTCGAGCTGGATGGCGATCGTATCGACCGGCTCGAGTCGCCCGCGATCGTGCGCAGAGGCTTGGCGCAGGTCCTCGAGGGCCGTCGGATCTTCGCCGAGCTCACGATCGATGAGAACCTCCGCACCGGCGCTCACGCACGCTCGGACCAAAAAGCCATCCGGAATTCCTACGACCGCGTGATGACGCTGTTCCCGATCCTCGGCGAGCGCCGCGCCCGCGTGGCCGGCTACCTCTCGGGCGGGGAGCAGCAGATGCTCGCGATCGGCCGAGCGCTCATGGCCGACCCGCGACTTCTGCTGCTCGACGAGCCCTCGCTCGGGCTGGCGCCGCTCGTGGTGCAGCGCATCCGAGACGTCATCGTCGAAGTGAATCGGCAGGGCACGGCCGTGCTTCTGGTGGAGCAGAACGCGGTGATGGCACT
>JANMSU010000043.1:0-2528 GCA_031389835.1 Chloroflexota bacterium | reverse complement strand
GCATCAGCTTGTCGGGCGCGTTGTCGCTTGCGGGATCCTTGCCGAGCCACGACTCGAGTGACGTGTGGCGCGCTCCGCGGATCCTCGTCCACGAGCTTCCGACCCGCCGCGAGCAGCGTCTTCATGTCCACGCCAGCGAGCCTGCTCGTGTACGTCGGGACGCCGACGTCTCCCCTCGCACTCTGGAACACGCGCTCGAAGACAGATCGAACGACAGGCCATATCGCGAGCGCGTCGCCCGCCGTGACGAGATGAACGGTCGCGCGCATCAGCCCCATGCGCACCACTCGGCGTTTCGTGATCAGGCTCGCGAGGTCGTCCGCGTGAAAACCCTCGAGTCGCGTCCACAGGCCGACGTATGGATCGATCGGCTCCTGCGCCTGCATCCCCACGAGCCGCTCGATCGCGTCCGTCGCGGAGATCCGCGAGCGAGCGAGCAAGAGCTGTCGCTCCAGAAGGGCGCGACCCAGGGCACGCCGGCTGAGGATCACGCCGCAGGTATAGTCGACAGCGAGATCCGCACGGAGGAACCGATATATGGAGCGCACCGACGGCACCACGATCAATCGGAGGCGATTCCTGCAAGCACTTGCCGCGGTCGGCGTCGCTACGGCGTGCGGTCCGGCTCCGAGCAGTGCGAGTCCAGCCCCGTCAGCCGGCGCATCGGCGACCGTGGCGGCGGCCAAGCCCGTCAGCCTCGAATGGTGGCGGCGGAACTACACCGCCGGGACACAGAACGCTGAAACGCTGACGTCAGACGGGGCCGTGAAGGCCTTCCGGGAGAAGAACCCGAACTTCACGATCTCGATCCAGGGTGGTCCGTTCGGCCCGGAGACCGACCAGAAGTTCGACATCGCGATCCTGCAACAGAAGGCAGGGCCCGACGTCTTCCACACCACCGGCGGCGACGTGCTCAAGTACGCGGCAGCGGGCCAGCTCTCGGAGCCACCCCTGACGGCAGCGGAGCGGAGCGACTTCAACGCGAGCGCACTCACGGCAACGACGTACAAGGGCAAGGTCGTCGCCTATCCGCTCTGGATCGTTCCGTGGTTCGAGTACATCAACCTCGACCTGTTCAAGGAGCGCGGCGTCACGCCGCCGGCGGACGGCAACTGGACGTACGACCAATTCCTCGACGCCGCGAAGAAGCTCACGTTCAAGCGAGCCGACGGCAAGCAGATCTACGGCTTCGCGCACGCGAACGATGAGTTCGCCTTCATGCTCATCGACGGCGGCCGCCTCTACGACACGGAAGTCAAGAAGTGGACATTCAACAGCGCCGAGGCCGTCAGCGGCCTCGAGAAGTGGGTCGCGCTTGCGAAGGAAAAGGTCATGCCGCCCGACTTCTTGACGCTGAACCCCAACGACGCACAGGCGCGGTTCATCGCGGGCGAGATCGCGATCCTCCAGCGTCCGAGCGCGATGATCAACGTCCTCAACGCGGACGCGAAGTGGAAGTACGGCAGCAACTGGGAGATCGCGAACTTCCCGAAGGGCGCGACCGCACAGACTGCGTGGGGCGGCGTCGGCTTCATCGCCGTGCGCGAGCAGGCGGATGCCGACAAGAAAGCCGCCGCGCACGCGTTCGCGAAGTACCTCACCGGCCCGGACATCGGTCCGGACCTGAAGTAGATGACCCCGCCGATCGAGTACTGGCTCGCGCCTGCCGCGCGCGCGACCGCGGCCGGCATCTACGGCGAGTACCACGCCGCGAAGGCGAAGGTCGCGAAGATGGGCTCCTTCACCTACGTGTTGCCGAACGTCCGCACCTGGTCGGAGATCGACCAGAAGCACCTGCGTCCGGCGCGCGACGCGGCGCTCGAAGGGAAGAAGACGCCGAAGCAAGCGTTGGACGAGGTGGCGGTGGCCGCGCAGCGGTTGCTGGACGAAGCGAACAAATAGCGTGCTGACGCCGCACTAACCATGCGTGCCGCGCTGCGGCGTCACAGCTGGTCCTATCTCTTCGTCCTGCCGACGTTCGCGCTGTTCGTCGTCTTCACGCTTCTGCCCGTCGTGCAGGCGTTCGGGCTGTCGCTGCAGAGCGCGACGATCGTCGGCGGCGAGTGGATCGGACTCCAGAACTTCGTCACGCTCGCGGAGGATCCGGTGTTCCGTCAGGCGCTCGGGAACACCGTGCTCTACTCGATGGTGGTCGTCGCGGCGCAGCTGACGCTCGCGCTCGTGGTCGCGAGCCTGATCCAGCCCCTCGGGCCTAAGAGTCAGACGTTCTACCGCGCGCTGTTCTATCTGCCGCTGGTGAACTCCGCGATCCTCGTCGCGATGGTCTGGCGCTGGATCTTCAACCCGAATCCCTTCGGTCTCGCGAACACCGTGCTCGGGGCCGTCGGATTCGAGCCGCTGCTCTGGATCGGCAGCTCGGACCAGGCGCTGGCAGCCGTAATCCTGAGCGCGGTCCTCACGATCCCCGGCGGCGGGGTCGTCCTCTACTCCGCCGCGATGGGGTCGTTGCCGCGGGAGCTGTACGAAGCGGCGGAGGTCGAGGGCGCCGGCGCGTTCACGAAGTGGTG
>JANMSU010000449.1:0-3395 GCA_031389835.1 Chloroflexota bacterium | reverse complement strand
CCTCGAGCACCGGCGCTGTCGCGGCACGCGCGAGGAATACGTCGGTGCTCGAGGCGCTTCCCGAGCTCGCGCGCGCGCTGCCGATCGCCGGTTCATCGCAGGGGGAGAACCCCCTGCAACCCCCCCCAGGAAGAGAGTGTCCGCAGTGCGGCGGAGCGCCGCAGGTGAGCGTGTTCGTCGACAGCGGCGAGGCGCTCGTCACGGGTCAACGGCGTCTGGTGTGCGCGCGCTGCGTGAACGAGTGGGTCTACCCGCGGATGACCTGCGTCGGGTGCGGAGAGACCGAGTCCGACAAGCTGGTCGTATTCGCGGACCCGCAGCAGCTCCCGCACCTCCGGATCGACGCGTGTGAGCGCTGCAAGCGCTACATCGTGAGCGTGGACGCGCGGCTCGAGGGCCATGCGGTCCCGGTCGTCGATGAGCTCGCGGCCATACCACTCGAGATCAGCGCGGTGGAGCGTGGCTTCATGAAGATCACGCCAAACCTGATGGGGTTCTGATGGCTGCGTTCCAAGAGCGTCCAATGGGGTTCTTCACCGACACGTCGATTTGCATCGGCTGCAAGGCCTGCGAGGTCGCGTGCAAGGAATGGAACCAGCTCGAGGGGAACGAGCCCACGCTGCTCCTCGACAGCTTCGACAATACGGGGCAGCTCGACGCGGAGAACTGGCGTCACGTCGAGTTCATCGAGCACATTCCCGACAACAACGGTGTTGTGATGACGCCCACGCCGATCGCCGGCGGCCAAGCCTGGCTGATGATGAGCGACGTCTGCAAGCACTGCCAGAACGCGAGCTGCCTCGAGGTGTGCCCCACGAACGCGATCGTGCGCACCGAGTTCGATTCCGTGCTCATCCAGCAGGACGTTTGCAACGGCTGCCGCGACTGCATCGCGGCCTGCCCGTACGGCGTGATCGGTTTCAACGAGAAGACCGGCACCGCTCACAAATGCACCCTCTGCTACGACCGCCTGCAGAACGGGATGCAGCCGGCGTGCGCGAAGGCGTGTCCGACCGAGTCGATCAAGTTCGGCTACCTCGATGACCTGCAGAAAGTCGCCGACCAGCGGCTGATCGCACTGCAGACGGCCGGCTACAAGCAGGCGGAGCTCTACGGGCGCGACGCCACGGTGTACGGCGGCCTTAACGCGTTCTTCCTCCTCATGGACAAGCCCGAGGTCTACAAGCTCCCGAACGCGCAGAACGCCGTGCTGCCGAGCCGCAACAACTTCAGCGGTTACGCCGGCGGATTCCTCACCGCCGTCGCCGGTCTGGTGGCCGGCGTCCTCGCCTTCCGCTCCGGCCGGATGAACGAGAAGTCCTGATGCCGCCGCCCGCTCAGCACTTCGCCGCGTCGCCGGGCTGGGAGTGGTGGATCCTCGGCTACTTCTTCTTCGGCGGTCTCTCCGGCGGCTCGTACGCGATCGGTACTCTGCTGCGCTTCGTTGGCACCGCGGCCGATCAGCGGGCCGCGCGCATCGCGTTCATCGCGAGCTTCCTATTGCTCCTGCCGTGCCCGATCCTGCTCATCCTCGACCTCGGTCAGCCGCTGCGGTTCCTCAACATGCTTATCGACATGAGCGGCGGCGGCCTCGCCTTCAAGCCGGAGTCGCCGATGTCCATCGGCGCCTGGGCGCTGCTCGTCTTCGGGTTGTTCTCGTTCGTGTCGTTCCTTGGCGCGATCGCCGATAGCGGCTGGCACGCCGCCGATCCGATCGCGCGCCTGCTGCGCGGGACCTTCGGCGCCGTCTGGAACGTCATCGGCTCGGTCTTCGGACTCTTCATCTGCGCCTACACCGGTGTGCTCCTCGCGGTCTCGAACCAGCCCGTCTGGAGCGATGGCTGGCCCCTCGGCGGGATGTTCCTCGCGTCGTCGCTGACCGGCGCGGTCGCCCTTCTGCTGTTGCTCGCGCATTCACGGCGCGATGTCGACGCCGGCACAGCGGTCCGACTGGAGCGGGCAGACCGTAACTTCGCCATCCTGGAGGCGGTCCTGATCGTCGTCTTCCTCGTAACGGTCGCGATCGCGGGCACCATCGGCAAGGTTCTGGGCGTGTGGCTGCTCCTCTGGCTCGTCGTCGCGGCAGGCCTGGCCGCGCCGTTCCTGCTCTCGCGTGTCGAAGCCACCCGTAGCTTGCCGCCGGTCATGGCGCCCATTCTTGGCCTACTGGGGCTGCTGGCGCTGCGCGCCGTCGTGATCTTCTCAGCCCAAACGTAGAGGGTTTCGGCGCCGCGTCGCGCGTCACTGGAACCGTATCGACTCGTTTCCCTCTCTTAGGGGAATCCAGCACCCCTAAACTCAGCCGACCAGCGTTCATCGGAGGATAGGGAGCACATGGCAACCGCAGTACCGACCGCAGCCGCACCCGTACAGGGCGCACCACGCCCGGCCGAGGCGTCCGCACCGCTCGCGCCGGCGTCGATCGAAGAGACCGGCCTCACGTCGGCGTTCGTCGCCGACCTGACGCTGAAGCTCCTTTATCAGCGGGCCACGACGGCCGCGGAGCTCACGCAGATCCTGTGCTTGCCGCTCAAGATCCTTCAGCCCGTCCTCGACTTCTGCAAGACCGAGCACCTCGTCGAGGTCAAGGGCGGCGCCGGCGTCACGGCGGCCACCTACGTCTACATGATCACCGAGAAGGGTCAGGTCCGCGCCAAGGAAGCCATGGCGCGCAATGGCTACGTCGGCGCTGCCCCCGTCCCGCTCGCGGCATACGTCGCGCGCGTACGCGCGCAGTCCGTCGGCGCCGTTCAGGTCACGCTTGAAGGTCTTCGCAAAGCGCTCGCGCACCTGGTGCTGCCCGACCTCACGCTCCGACAGCTCGGGCCGGCCATCAACAGCGCGCAGTCGATCTTCCTTTTCGGACCACCTGGCACCGGCAAGTCGACGATCTCGAAGGCACTGGCGACCATGCTTCAAGGCAGCATCGTCGTGCCATACGCGATCCTCGTCGGCCAGCAGATCATCCGCGTCTACGACGCGTCGCGTCACCGCCCCCTCGTGGAGCTCGACGCGCGCTTCGACCGGCGCTGGGTCCCGATCTCACGTCCGTTCGTCGAAGTCGGTGGTGAGCTGACGCTCGAGGACCTCGATCTCGTGTTCGACCCGAACACCAAGGTCCACGAAGCGCCGTTCCAGATGAAGGCGAGCGGCGGCGTCCTCCTCATCGACGACTTCGGTCGCCAGCGTGCATCGCCCGACCAGCTCCTGAACCGCTGGATCGTCCCACTCGACCGCGACGTGGACTTCCTGACGACGAGCGACGGTCGCAAGATCGAAGTGCCTTTCGATGTCCTGCTCGTCTTCGCGACGAACCGCACGCCCTCCTCACTGGTGGATGAGGCGTTCCTGCGGCGCATCCAGTACAAGATCGAGATCAAGCCGCCGACGCCGGA
>JANMSU010000439.1:0-2266 GCA_031389835.1 Chloroflexota bacterium | reverse complement strand
GCACACGCCGCGGAGACCCCTGTGTCTGGAGCCCATGGCAAGTAACAAGCCGTCCAAGGACGTGATCGAGGTGGAGGGCACCGTCTCCGAAGCCCTCCCCAACGCGATGTTCAAGGTCGAGCTCCAGAACGGGCACTCGGTGCTCGCGCATATCTCGGGGAAGATGCGGATGAACTTCATTCGCGTCGTTCCGGGGGACAAGGTGCTGGTGGAGCTGTCGCCATACGACTTGAAGAGGGGCCGCATCACGCGGCGAGTGAGGTACTAGAGCTTGAAGGTTCGCGCATCGGTCAAGAAGCGTTGCGACAAGTGCAAGATCATCCGGCGCGACCGTCAGATCCTCGTGATCTGCTCGGAGCCGAAGCACAAGCAACGGCAAGGTTAGGGGAGGGACATGGCACGTATCGCCGGCGTTGATATCCCGCGCGAGAAGCGCGTTGACGTGTCGCTTCGCTACATCTTCGGCATCGGGCCAACGACCGCGCGCGATGTGCTCGAGCAGGCGCGCGTCGACGGCGCGGTACGCGTGCGCGATCTCACCGAGCCACAGGTCGCGAAGATCCGCGAGATCATCGACCGCGGCTTCACGGTCGAGGGGGACCTCCGCCGCGAGGTCGCGATGAACATCAAGCGCCTTCAGGAGATCGGCAGCTACCGCGGGCTTCGGCACCGCAAGGGCCTTCCCGTCAGGGGCCAGCGGACGCGCACGAACGCGCGCACGCGAAAGGGTCCACGTAAGACCGTGGCCGGAAAGAAGAAGTCGGTGTCGAAGACCTAATGGCGAAGGACAACAAGGACGTCGCCACGAAGGACCGCCCCGACCGCCCGGGCGCGCCGGCGAAAGACAAGGACGCTGCCCCCAAGGACAAGAAGGACGCTGCCCCCAAGGACAAGAAGGGCGGCGCCGAGGGCGAGCAGGCAGCCGGCGCGGAGAAGGCCGCTCCACGCAAGAAGCGCGAGCGGCGCGTCGTGCCGCGGGGAGCCGCGCATATCAAGGCGTCGTTCAACAACACGATCATCTCGATCAGCGACCCTGTCGGGAACGTGATCGCGTGGTCGTCGGCGGGCGCGTCCGGTTGGAAGGGCTCGCGTAAGAGCACTCCCTACGCGGCGCAGGTCGCGGCCGAGAATGCGGCGCGCAAGGCGATCGACACAGGCATGAAGACCGTCGAGGTCTTCGTGCGGGGGCCCGGCGCTGGGCGCGAAGCGGCCATCCGCGCTCTCGAGGCCACGGGCCTCGAGGTCACGGCGATCACCGACGTCACGCCGATCCCGCACAACGGGTGCCGGCCACCGAAGAGGAGAAGGGTCTAATGGCGCGTTACACCGGCCCCGTCTGCCGTCTCTGCCGGCGGGAGGGCATGAAGCTCTTCCTGAAGGGTGAGAAGTGCATGACGAAGTGCACCTTCGAGCGGCGCAGCTCTCCGCCCGGCATGCATCAGCAGCGGCGACGCAAGGTGTCCGACTTCGCGCTGCAGCTTCGTGAGAAACAGAAGCTGCGTCGCATCTACGGCGTGCTCGAGAAGCAGATGAAGAACACGTTCGAGCAGGCCGCCGAGATCAAAGGAGCGACGGGTGAGGTCATGCTCCAGAACCTGGAGCGGCGCCTCGACAACACCGTGTACCGCGCCGGGTTCGCGAAGTCGCGCTCGCAGGCTCGGCAGCTCGTGTCGCACGGACACATCAAGGTCAACGACCGGATGACCAAGACGCCCAGCTATCAGGTCAAGGCCGGGGACGCCATCTCCGTGCGGGAGTCGAGCCGCGCCTCGAACTACTTCAAGGAGATGCTGGCCTGGGCGAAGACACAGACGCGTCCCGGTTGGCTCGAGACCGAGCCCGAGAACTTCAGCGCGAAGGTGCTTTCGACGCCGGCGCGCGATCAGATCGAGGCTCAGGTCAACACACAGCTCATCGTTGAGCACTATTCCCGTTAGCGCGGCAGGAAGGAACAGCCAATGACCATCGTGGAACTCGAGTACCCCAAGATCGAGCGCATCGAAGGCGACGAGCGCTACGCGAAGTTCGCGTGCGAGCCGCTCCCGCCTGGATACGGCACGACGCTCGGCAACTCGCTGCGCCGTGTGCTGCTGTCGTCTCTTCCCGGCGCGGCCATCACCGCAGCCCGCGTGCGCGGCGTCGCGCACGAGTTCTCGACCATCCCCGGCGTCAAGGAAGACGTCGTCCAGATCGTTCTCAACCTCAAGCTGATCCGGCTCCGCTCGTTCTCCAACGAGCCGGTGACGCTGACGATCGAGAAGGAAGG
>JANMSU010000414.1:0-6494 GCA_031389835.1 Chloroflexota bacterium | reverse complement strand
CCACACGCTCGTGGCGGTGACGGTCACGCGCTCTCTCGCATGTCCCCCCATTGTGGTTCCCCGTAGAAGATCAGGTCTTCGCCACAGGTGACGAAGCGTGCGCGCGAGAACGTGAGCGCCTCGCGAAGGTAATCGATGTGGAGGTCGCCAACGGCGGACACGCCCTCACCGATCACCTTCGGCGCGATGCACACGGTGAGACGGTCGACGAGATGTGCGTCCAGCGCTGACGTGATGATTCCGCGGCCGCCTTCGATCAGCAGCGAACCGATGCCGATGCCTCGGAGGCGCCGCAGCAGGTCCGTGAGGTCGACGCCCCCGTCAGCACTCGCGCGTGCGCGCAGGACCTCACCGCCCGCGGCGTTGATCGCGCGCGCTCGCGCCTGCGGTGCCGACGGTGTGGTCGCGATGATCGTGCGCGCGCTGCGATCGGTGAAGACGTTTGACCCGATCGGAATGCGGAGCGTGCTGTCGACGATCACTCGCACCGGGGAGCTGCCCGGGGCGAGGCGGACGGTGAGGCGCGGGTCGTCGGCCATCACCGTACCGATGCCGACCATGATCGCGTCATGCGAAGCGCGGAGCTCGTGTGCGAGACGGAGCGACGACTCGCCGCTCACCCAGTGGGCGTCTCCGGTCCGCGCCGCGATCCGACCGTCGATCGTCTGGGCGTAATGCACGGTGACCGCGGGTCGCACGTGGTGGCCACTCGGCACTGGCGCTGACGTCATGACCGAGGGGGCCTCGAGCAAATGCCCCATCCGGGTCGCCTTCGTCTGGAGATAGCTGAGGTTGACGGAATTGGCGTGCCCTTCGATCGGGACGCGCTCGACGATGTCGATCCCGTGCTCCGCGAGGGCCTGCAGCTTCGCGGGGTTGTTCGTCATCACGCGCGCGCGACGGACGCCGAGCTTGCCGAGCACGGCTGCGGCGGCAGCGTAGTCGCGTCCGTCGATCGGCAGGCCGAGCGCGACGTTCGCGTCCACGGTGTCGAGCCCGCCGTCCTGCAATGCGTAGGCGCGGATCTTGTCGAAGAGGCCGATGCCCCGTCCCTCGTGGCGGAGGTAGAGCAGCACACCGCGCTCAGCACGACCGATCTCGTCGAGCCCGACCTCGAGCTGCTCGCCGCAGTCGCAGCGCAGCGAGCCGAGCGCTTCGCCGGTGAGGCATTCGGAGTGAAGCCGCACCAGGACCGGTTCATCGCCCGCGACCTCGCCGTGCACGAGGGCGATGACCTCGGTCTCGTCACCGAGACGGTAGACGTGGATCCGCAGATCGCCGTGACGTGTCGGAAGCGACGCGGAGGCCTCTGTTGTGCGCGGTCGACCAAGGATCACGATCCCGAAACGAAGCAAGAGGCGCGCCACTGGCGCCTGTTCGCGATCCCGCTATCGCGAGTCCGCGCGTGTAACGGCGAGCTAACGAGCGGCGTCGTTCAGACCAGGCGGCGGATGGTGATGAGAAACTCGTCCAGCTCGAAGGGCTTCGCCAGGTACTGCGTCACACCAAGCTCTCGCGCGCGATCCGGGAGATCGGTCGCCGCGCTGAGAAGCAGGATGGGCACGTCGCTCATGCCGCGCGCGCGCAGCGACTTGAGGATGTGATCCGCGCCGCCGCGCGTGAGGCGCAGATCGAGGACCACGAGATCCGGACGTGGATCGAGCGCGAGGTCGAGAGCGACGGAGTCGCTGACCGCGACCGCCGCGTAGCCCTCGGTCTCGAGGATGTCAGTAAGCAGCGACGCGATGTCGCTGTCGTCCTCGACGACGAGCACGCGCCGACGCGACTCGGTCCCCTCCATCACGGCCACACGCTACGCCGCATACTCAGCGCGTGCCGACGCGGAAACGCAAGCCCGGATTCGATACCCTCGCCATCCACGCCGGCCAGGATCCGGAAGGCCTCACGGGCGCGGTCACCGTCCCGATCTTCCAGACGTCGACGTTCGCGCAGCTTGCGGTGGGGAAGAACAAGGGCTATGAGTACGCCCGGACGGGAAACCCGACGCGGACGGCGCTGGAAACATGCCTTGCGGCGCTGGAAGACGGGGGCTGGGCGCTGGCGTTCGGCTCAGGCATGGCGGCGACCGACGCGATCGCGCACCTCCTGAAATCCGGCGACCACGTGGTCATGGGTGACGACGTGTACGGCGGCACTTACCGGCTCTTCGTGCGTGTCTTCGAGCAACTGGGCGTCGCCACCACGGCGGTCGACATGCGTTTGCACGCAAGCGTTCGCAAAGCGATGCGGAAGACCACGCGCCTGGTCTGGATCGAGTCCCCGACCAACCCCATGCTCAAAGTGCTCGACATCCGGGCGCTGGCCGACATCGCGCACAAGGCCAAGGCGCTCGCGGTCGTCGACAACACGTTCGCGAGTCCGTATCTCCAGACCCCCCTCGCCCACGGCGCCGACCTGGTGCTTCACTCGACGACCAAGTACATCGGCGGCCATTCAGACGTGGTTGGCGGCGCACTCATCGGCAACGATCCGGTACTCCGAGATCGGCTCGCGTTCCTGCAGAACGCGGTAGGCGGAGTGCCGGGCCCGCTGGACGCATGGCTCGTTCTCCGTGGCGCGAAGACCCTCGCCGTCCGTATGGAGCGACACTCGCTCAACGGCCAGGCCATCGCGGAGTGGCTGACCGAACATCCGAGGGTGGTGCGCGTGAACTACCCCGGGCTGCGCACGCATCCGAATCACGACATCGCGAGGCGTCAGATGAGAGCGTTCGGCGGGATGCTCTCGTTCGAGCTGAAGGGCGGCGAGGCCGCCGCGAAGCGCATGGCAGGTAGGACCAAGATCTTCGCGCTCGCGGAATCCCTTGGCGGTGTCGAGTCGCTTATTGAGGTCCCGCTCGCTATGACCCACGGATCCGTGCGTGGCACGAAGCTGGCGCCGCCGGCCGGGCTGGTTCGCCTGTCTGTCGGCATCGAGACCGTACACGACCTGATCGAGGATCTCGCGGTCGCGATCGGCTAGCCGCTGGCGAACTGCTCCTCGACCACACGACGCGGTGTCGGCTCGATGGCGCGCCAGTCGTGCTCCGCCTCTCGATGTCCAGCGCAGTAGGCCCAGGCGCCCTCCAGCATGGTCACCAGAGGACCCTCAGGATCGCGTTCGCGATGCGCCTCGCAGATCCGCTCGATGAATGCCGTCGCGGCGGGGTCTTTTTGCACTGACATTTGATGGTCCTCAATGCAGGGAAAGTGCCATCCACGGCTGCTAGTCGACGACGGTGACCACGCCGATCATTCCGTCGCCCTCGTGCTGCATGCAGACATACGGGAAGCGGCCCGACCGATTGAACGTGAACGAGAAGGTCTGACCGAACGACATCGTGCCGAGTGAGAAGGAGCCGTCTCGCGCGGCAAGGTCATGTGTCGACTGTCCAACGCTCTTCCAGGTCACCGTGGTACCTACTTTCACGGTGAGCTGCGCCGGATCGAAGAAGTGGTCGCCCAGCTCGATGAGTGCAGTGGCGGGTGACGCAGTCGGTGCGGCCGTCGGCGCGGCCGTGGCGGTCGCCGCGGCGGGAGCCGTCGTCGGGGCCGGCGCCGTCGCGGCCGCTGTCGGCGCTGTCGGCGCGTTCTGACTCGGGGCAGTGCCGCATGCCGTAGTCATAGCGAGAAGCAGCAGGAAGACCGCAGAGCGGCGCATGCTCATGACCTCACGAGGGTATTACGCGCCAGCGACGGCCCAGGATGATTCCGCGAGCCAGGTCTCGTGGCGTTGTCGGCCATCGGCTCGGCGATGAGAAGCCGTGGGCGAGATCGCAGCCCATGCCGCGCAGGACGTTGAAGGTCGCCGCGTCTCAACGCCCTCGGCGATCACCCGCAGGCCGAGCGCGTGGGCGAGCTCGATGGTGGCGCGCACGATGGCGACGCTCGACGCCTCCGTGGTCAGGCGGCGGATGAACGAACGGTCGATCTTGCAGGCGTGGATCGGGAGCCGGCCCCGAAGTCTCTTAAAAGGGAAGCCCTGCTAAACACGGCGAAACCGAAGCGCGACCCGCGTGCTCGCTAGGTCACTCGCATCCGGTTGTTCTTTGCGTCGTGTGTGGCTTCGGCCAGGCCGAGTGCCTCCAGTAGCGGCGGCATGTACATCCCAAAGCGGCCACACAGGCCCCTCTCAGGGGCATCCAGTCGCCGTGCTTCTTCAGGATCGCGTGAAGATCAACTATCGCGCTCAGGTGATAACGGAGCTCCGTCGTTCCCACGACGCACACGATCGCCGGCGGACCCGCGTCCTCCGCGCGGTACATCTGATATTCGGACGTGCCGGGTGGTGTCTTGAGTCCTCGCGCGAAGATACGCTAGCCGCATGAACATCGCGATCGCGTTCGGCGCAGGCATCCTCTCGTTCCTCTCGCCGTGCGTGCTCCCGCTGGTGCCCGCGTTCCTGGTGAACATGGCGGGCGAGGCGGCGCTCGCCGGCACGCAGCGAACGCGCACGGTCGCGCACGCGCTCGCGTTCGTGATCGGCTTCAGCGTCGTGTTCACACTCCTCTGGGTCGCGATCGCGCTGGTCGGTGCGCTCGCGGGCGAGCTGGTCTACTGGCTCCAGCGCGTGGGCGGCATCCTTCTCATCGTGCTTGGGATGCACATGGTCGGCCTCATCACGATCCCGTTCCTCATGCGCCAGATGGATCTGCGTCTCGAAGGCAACAGGACCGGACTGCCGCGCTCGTTCCTCATCGGCGTCGCTTTCGGTGTGGGCTTCACGCCGTGCGTCGGTCCGTACCTCGGGGTCATCCTCAGCATGCTGCTCGACGAAGACCTCGCGTCGGGTGCGGTGCTGCTCCTCGCGTACGCGCTCGGTCTCGGCGTGCCGTTCCTCGCGATCGCCGCTGGAGTCGGCGGAACACAGCGCGTCACCCACGCGCTCGCCCGCGCGATCCGTCCACTGAACATCGCCGGAGGGATCCTGGTGATCGTCATGGGACTCGTGCTCGTCTCCGGTCAGTTCGCGCGTCTGCCTCAGCTCTTCAACTTCCTCTAGTCGCCGCGGGATCTAGCGCGAGACGTATGGCGCGGTTCTGATCGTCCGCGCATCCGCAAGGACGGTCACGATCACGTCGGCGAGATCGGCGCTCGTGACGAAGATGCCGCGCGGCGGATCGAGCGTCGCCATGGCACGCCCCGTTGCGGGGCCTTTCCGCACGCGCACCGGCCGCACCGCTGTCCAGTCCAGCCCGCTCTCGCGGTAGATGGCCGTCTCGCGTTCCTTCGCCTCGACGACCCACCGTGCCAGCCGCCGCACGAGGGCGGTGGCGACGCGCTGCGCGACGGTCCGCCGCTCACCGGGCATGGCGACTCCAGCGCCGGCGACGAACACGAGGCGGGTCCCATGGTGCGCGCGCATTGCGTGCACGACGTTGTCGGCGACGGCCTCGAGAAGCGTCACGGCATCAGGGGTGTAACGTCGCGGGCCGACCAGCGCGATCACCGCGTCGGCTCCCTCGACCACACGCATCACGGAGTCCGGATCACGAGCGTCGCCCGTGACTACGGTGAGGCCCGGTGAAGCCGAGACCCGGGAGGGATCGCGTGCGAGCGCGCGCACGCCGTGACCCGCGGCGAGGGCGCGCTCCAAGACAGCCGATCCGATGGTGCCCGTCGCTCCGAGGATCGCGACATTCACCGGGGCTCATCCTCCCAGAGCCGGCGCATCTCGTCCGAGCGCCCGAGGAGATCGTCGAGCGTGCCCTGCGCCTCGAGGCGCCCGTCCTTCAACACAATGACGCGGTCGGCCCGTCGCAGCGCGGGCCGGCGGTGCGACACCGCGAGGATCGTTTCCGCCCGCTCGCTCGAGTGCGGTCCATCGAGCAGGCGCTCCCACAGAATCCGTTCCGTTTCCACATCGAGGGCGCTCGAGAGATCGTCGACCACGAGCAGCTCCGCCTGCCGCACGAACGCGCGCGCTGCGGCTGCGCGCTGCACCTGACCACCGGAAAGACGCACGCCGCGCGAGCCGACCATCGTGTCGAGGCCTTGCGTGAGGCCCGCGACGTCCTGCTCGAGCACGGCCGCGCGTACCGCGTTCGCCACCACTGACTCGACCGCGCCGATACCGAGCAGGATGTTCGCCTTCAGCGAATCGCTGAAGAGGCGCGGCACCTGCGGCACGTAGGCGCAGCGCGGCGGCGCGAAGAACGTCGCTGGGTCGTCCACGAGGTCGGTATTCCAACGGATCTCGCCGGCGTCGCGCGGCAGCAGGCCGAGAAGGACGCGGAGCAGGGTCGTCTTCCCGGCGCCGACGCGCCCGGTGACGACCGTGAACTCGCCGCGTCGCAGGCGGAAAGACACGTTGTCGATGCCGGGAGCGCGTTCCGCGCCATCCGGCGCGCGACCGAACCGGTACGTCAGACCGGTGACTTCCACGCGCTGCAGCGGATCGACAACGTGTCTTTCCGCCTGCGACGCGGCGAGTTCACGGTCGTCACCGGGCGCGTCGGCGCCGGGAAGACGACCCTGCTCCGCGTCCTTCTCGGC
>JANMSU010000402.1:0-7910 GCA_031389835.1 Chloroflexota bacterium | reverse complement strand
CACCGGGGCGAGGAGATAACCGACGACGTTCTGGACGGGCCCCAGAGCGCGGTCTTCGATCAGGCCGAGAACCGCCTGCACACGCAGAAGGCGATCCTCTGCTGGCTTCTCGAGGAGAAGCGATGACGGAGCGCGTGATCCAGTCCTCGCAGCAGTCCGCAAGGATCACGCGCTCCGTCATCGCTACTCCTCGAGAAGCCAGCAGAGGCTCGCCTTCGGCGTGTGCGGGCGGTTGTCGGCCTGATCGAAGACCGCGCTCTGGGGTCCGTCCAGAACGTCGTCGGTTATCTCCTCGCCCCGGTGCGCGGGGAGGTCGTGCATCACGATCGCATCCGGCTTCGCGTGGCGGAGCAGCTCGGTATTCACCTGATAGCCGGCGAACGCGCGCCGACGCCGCTCGTACTCCTGCTCCTGGCCCATGCTCGTCCAGACATCGGTGTAGACGACATCCGCGCCCTGGACCGCGGCGATCGGATCGGCACCGAGCGTCACGGTGCCGCCGCTGTCACGCGCGGCGCGCTCCGTCAGCTCCCGATAGCGCTGTGCGGGCTCGTAGCCCGCCGGCGTCGCGATACGCATCGTCGCACCGCTCTTCGCGACGCCGAGCATCAGCGAGTGCAGCACATTGTTCCCGTCGCCGACGTACGCGACGGTCACGCCGCGCAGATCGCCCTTGCGCTCGCGGATGGTGAACACGTCCGCGAGGCCCTGACACGGATGCGAGACGTCGGACAGCCCGTTCACGACCGGAACGGCTGAATAGCGCGCGAACTCCTCGATCGTCTCGTGCGCATACGTCCTGAGGACGACCGCGTCGACAAGCCGTCCCACGACGCGCGCGACGTCCGCAACGCTTTCCCTGCGGCCGAGACCGACCTCCTGTGGTGACAGGTATACGCAGTGCCCGCCGAGCTCCGCCATCGCGACATCGAACGACAGCCTCGTGCGGAGGCTGGGCTTCTCGAAGATCTGCGCGAGGGTGCGCGCGCGTAGGTGCGGATCACGAGCGGCACGACGCGCCTTGAGCTCCGCGGCGCGATCGAGCAGCCCGCGGAGCTCGGCGGCGTCGAGGTCCGCGATCGAGACGAAGTGACGGGCGCGCGCAGCGACGGCCATCAGAGCGCGCGGAGGGCCGGCCGCCGTCGCTGCTCGACGAGATCGACGAGCGCGCGCGCCACGCGTTCGGCGTCGTGCCGGATCGTGTCCTGCTTCAGCCACAGATCGCGCGGGCCCGACCACTTATCGATGATCGGCGCGGTCACGGGGCGCACTCCGAGGGCGCGGATGCGCTCGAGCTCGTCGGCGGTCGGATCGAGAAGCTCGAGGCCCTTCTCCGCGTAATGCTGACGAAGGTGCGCTGGTGGTGGATCGTCATTCACGAGCGCGGCGTCAAGACCCGACCCACCGAGATAGTCCTGCGCCGTACGCACGTGATCGGAGAGGGACAGCGTGTCGGTCTGCCCGGGCTGGGTCGTCGTGTTCGCCACGTAGACGACAAGGCCTTCGGCGTTCGCGATCGCGCGAGCGATCTCGGGCACCAGGAGGCAGGCGCAGACCGTCGTGTACAGGCTTCCCGGCCCGAGCGCGATGAGGTCGGCCGACGCGATCGCCTCGACGCTTCCGGGCGTCGCGCCGACCTGTGTGTCCTTCAGGAAGACGCGTTCGATAGGCGCCTTTCCGGTCGCGCGCACGTTGACCTCGGTCTCCACGACGCTGCCATCGGTGAGCTCCGCGCAGAGGTGCGTGTTGTACAGGGTGACCGGGAGGACACGGCCGCGGAGCTTGAGCATCCGCGAAGCCTCCTGGACCGCCGCCAGGAACGATCCCTCCTGCTGCGTCAGCGCCGCCAGGAAGAGGTTGCCAAAGGCCATGCCGTTGAGTTCCTCGCTCTTGTCCGTCTCGAAACGATGGTTGAAGAGCCGGGCGAGGACCGGATCACCCTCCGCGAGGACGGTGAGCGCGTTCCGGATGTCGCCCGGGGCCGGCACATCGAGCGCGATGCGCACCTTGCCCGTCGACCGTCCGGAGTCTGTAACGGCAATGAGGCCGGTGATGTCGGACGTGTACGCGCGCAGGCCCGCCATTACGGTCGGCGCGCCCAGACCACCACCCACACACACGACCTTCAGAGCGTCCATCGCCGCATCTTCGCAGATATGCACGCCCTTGCTAGCCTGAGCCAGAAGTGAAGCGCGCAGGGACGTTCCTCCCGCTGTGGGCGCTGCAGTTCGTGATCGGGATCTTCGCCGTGCTTCTCGCTGTGGGCCTTTTCGCCGCGCTGGTCGGCAGCGTGGTGCGGGGACCGCAGACGTTCTTCGACGAGGTCGGCAAGACGGTGTCGCGGATCGCGCCCCAGCCACAGGCCGACATCCGGACCGACGCCGAGCTCAAAGCGGTCATCAAGGCGTTGCCGGATGGACGCTTACGGGTCGCCAGCGTGGTCGGAGAACAGGACCGCGTCGTCTTCACCGTGACCGCCGATCGCGCCGCGGTAAAGGCGGCGGCGCAGGCTGGCGACGAGCTCCGACTCTCCCGCACCGGGGAGATCGAGATCGCGCCGACAGGGCTCCCAGGTCTGGTCGACCGGCTCCAGCAGGCGATCGACGACCTGCGACGGTCCTGGTTCGGGCCCTAACTACTCGCAGGCAAACGAAAGGGCCGCTTCAGCAGCGGCCCATTTCGACCTGTTAGGGGTGCGCGACGGAGCTAGCTGGCCTTGCGGAGCTGCTCCAGCGCACGGCGCGCGACGACCTGCCGCGCCACGAGCTCACCACGCCACTCCCGGCGACGCTCGAGGGCCTGGCTGAACCCGCGCTGGTATGACCCAACGGCAAGGAAGCCGACGACGAGCATCCCGAACGCGACGCCGAACACCAGACCTACGAAGAATGCGTCCATGACCGCCGTCCTTTCCCGCCGCTTGGGGGCGGAGACCATTTGCTGAACGGCGTCTTGAGCAACTCTTGTGCCGTCTTTTTCACGCCGCTTCTGTTAAGGGAAACGACGAGCGTGGGGACCGTGTTCCCTCAGATCTGTTGACGCAACCGTTACCTGCGCAACGTTTCGTCTAGGGTTCCGCCTGAAGGTTGACAGTGACAACTGATTTCGCGGTCGACGCGCAGGGCCTCCGAAAGAAATTCGGCGCTATCGAGGCGCTGCGCGGACTGGACCTCCGGATCCGTCCCGGCGAGATCTACGGCCTGCTCGGGCCCAACGGCTCCGGGAAGACGACGTTCATCCGCTGCGTGGCTGGGCTCCTGCGTCCGGAAGCAGGCACACTCACGGTCCTCGGCGGCGCGCCGCGCGCCGCGGTGAGCGCTGGACGCGTCGGCTACATGACGCAAGCGCCAGCCCTGTACGGCGAGCTCTCCGTCTACGAGAACCTGCGCTTCTTCGCGGCGCTCCAGAGCGTGCCGCACCGTGATGACCGCATCGAGGAAGCGCTGCGGACCGTCGACCTTCTCGATCGTCGCCATTCGGTGGTGAACACGCTGTCCGGCGGGATGCGCACGCGCGTTTCGCTGGCGGCCACCCTGCTCCACCGACCGAGCCTGCTCCTTCTCGATGAGCCGACGGTCGGCGTCGATCCGCTGCTGCGCCAGGAGTTCTGGAGCCACTTCCGCAAGCTGGCGTCGTCTGGCATCACGATGCTCGTGTCGAGTCACGTCATGGACGAGGCGTCGCGCTGCGATCGTCTGGGTCTAATCCGCGGCGGCGTCGTCCTCGCGGAGGGCAGCGCCAGCGAGCTCGTCTCGCGGGCCGGCACCCGCGATCTCGAGAGCGCTTTCCTCGCGCTGGCGGAGGCACGCTGATGGACCCGCATCGCGTCCGGGCGGTCGCCAAGCGGATCGTGCTCGGCTTTCGCCGCGATCATCGGTCGCTCGGACTGCTATTCGCCGCGCCGATCCTCGTGCTCTCGCTCGTTGGCGCGGTGTGGGGCGGGGCGACGGAGCGAGTGCCGATCGTCGTCCTCGCGACCGACCGGTTCTCGGGACCTCCTGCCGTTATCGACCGATTCCTCGCGGCGGATGCGATCCAAGGGCGGCGAGCGACGTTCGATGAGGGCACCCGCCAGCTTCGTGACGGCGAGGCCGACGCTCTCGTCTGGCTCGACAGCCCGAGCGCGACCCTGCATATCGTCATCGAGGGTTCCGATCCCCTTGCGAGCGGCACGATCGGCGGCGCCATTCAGCGCGCGTTCACCAACGGCCTCGCGGCGCTCGGTCAGCTCTCGGGTCCGAAGGTCGTGATCGAGCAGCTCTACGGCGGTTCGGATTACAGCCTGCTCGACTACCTCGCGCCGGTGCTCATCGCCTTCTTCGCGTTCTTCTTCATCTTCCTGCTGTCGGCGGTCTCGTTCCTGCGCGAGCGCACGACGGGCACGCTCGAGCGTCTCATGGCGACGCCACTCCGCCGCGGTGAGCTCGTCCTTGGTTATCTCGCCGGCTTCAGCTTCTTCGCTCTACTGCAGGCGATCGTGATCCTGCTCTTCACTGTCTTCGTCCTTCAGGTCCACTACCGCGGAAGTCTCGCGACGATATTCATCGTCGAAGGGGTCCTCGTCGTAGGCGCCGTGTCACTCGGGCTGCTCGTCTCGGCGGCGGCGCGCAACGAGCTGCAGGCGGTGCAGTTCGTTCCGATCGTTCTGCTGCCGCAGGTCTTCCTCTCGGGACTGCTCATACCGGTGGACCAGCTACCCGATTACCTGCGTCCGGTCGCCGCGATGCTGCCGCTCACGTACGCGAACGAGGCGCTTCGAGCGGTCATGATCAGAGGCTACGAGCTTGCCGATCCTCTGGTCCTCCGCGACATCGGCATCCTCCTGGCCTTCGGACTGGTCATGGCAGCCGGCGCCGTGGCCTCGATCAGGCGCGAAGTCGCGTAGCGAGCTCTACCCCGGCGTGCGCGAAGCGCACACGCCAAACAGATGAGCGCGGCGAGCTGCGCGAATACATCGATTGATCTAGACGGCGGCGCCGTGACGGGCGCGGGTCTCGGTCGCGTATCGGGTGTGACTCGCACGTCCTCCCCTTCACTCGCGCGGGGGATGACCAAAGAGTGACTGGGTCCCACAACAGCACACGTGGGGATGCAGCGGAACATCGGACGACTCGTCGCGCCAGTCATCATCTTCGCGCTACTGCTCGGGACCGCGTGGACAGGTCGGGCCTCCGCCGCGCGCGTCGACGTCGATCCCGCCCTCCACGCCGGCGAGGTCGCCCTGATCCAGGTCGCGGCCGGCACCGCGTGGACCGTGGCTGCCGACCTCACCGCAGCAGGCGCCACCGAGGTCACGACCTTCGACAGCGTGAACGTCGTGACCGCCCGCATGAGCGAGGCCGCCCTCACGAACGTCGGCACCCACCGTTCAGTGGTGGGCGCCACGACTGATGCGACGGTGACGGCCAGCGGCGGGGGCAGGAATGAAGATCTCGACGACGACCCGAACGGCGTCAAGCTGGACAGTGCCGGCATCGCGGCGATCGGCGCGCCGGAGGCGTGGAAGCGCTCGACCGGAAAGGACGTCGTCGTCGCGCTCATGGACAGCGGTATCGGTGTGCATCCGGACCTGCCGGCGACCAAGATCGTGAAACGCGTGAACTTCGTCGACGACCACGCGACGGTGCTCGACCCCGCGGGCCACGGCACGCACCTCGCCGGGATAATCGCGGCGAACGGCCGCAAGTTCCGTGGCGTCGCGCCGGACGCACGCCTCGTCGACCTCCGCGTGCTCGACAAGAACGGCGACGGCAGGCTGCGGAACGTCGTGGCCGCCTTCGACTGGCTGCTGAAGAACCGGACGACGTACCGCATCGGCGTGCTCAACCTCTCGTTCGGGACGCAGCAACGCTCGTCGTACCACAGCGACCTCCTCGCCGCGCTCGTTGAGGCAGCCTGGTTCTCGAACACGACGGTCGTCGCAGCCGCCGGCAACCGGGGTCCCGTGGCGGGCACCGTCGTGACGCCCGGAGCCGACCCGTTCGTGATCACCGCCGGGAGCCTCGACGATCAGGGCACGGTTCCGGGGCAGGACGACCGTGAATCGTCGTTCTCGAGCATCGGACCGACCATGGACGGCTTCCTCAAGCCTGACGTTCTCGCGCCCGGCCGGCGCGTCGTCTCGCTGCGGGCCCTGGACTCGGCGTCTGGAAAACTGATGCGGCCGCACGGGAAGAACGCGGCGGACAGCGAGCTGTACCAGCGGATGTCCGGCACATCAGTGTCCAGCGCCATGGTCGCGGGGGTCGCGGCCCTGGTGTTGAGCGAGCATCGCGGCTACGCCCCGACGAAGATCAAGAGCGCCATCACGGCATCGGGTCGCGACATCATCGCGTCTCCGCGCGACGCCGTCGACGCCGCGAAGGCGCTTAGCGCCAGCGCGCGCGGCACGAACGCTGGACTCCTGCCCTCGAAGCTGCTGGTGCGCATCCTCACGAGCAGCGGAGTGTTCAGCGAAGGCGTGACCTGGGAAGGCGTGACTTGGGAAGGCGTGACTTGGGAAGGCGTGAGCTGGGAAACCGTCACTTGGGAAAGCGTGAGCTGGGAGAGCGTGACATGGGAGAGCGTCAGCTGGGAGGGCGTCATGTGGGAGACCGTGAGTTGGGAACAGAGTCCGCTGTTGGATGGCGAGCGATGAGGCAAGAACTTCGCTTCTACGTCCTCTTCGTCGCAGCGCTCGGTGTCGCAGCCCTCGCGCAGTCGCTGCGCACGGTGAGCTTCGACCGCGTCGACCCACTGATGCTCGCGATCCTCATCGGTCTTGCCGCCGCCGCCCAGCGGATGCCCGTGTTCCTGTTCCGCTCTTCGGCGATCTCGATCAGCTTCGCCGCCGTCATCGCCAGCTACGTCCTCTACGGCACCGAGATCGCGGTCATTGTCAGCCTGTTCCAGGCCGGCGTGAACGCTGTCACCCCGCGGCGCAAGCCGCTCCTCAAGGCGCTCTTCAACGCCGGGTCGCTTGCGACATCAGCGTTCGTCGGTGGCCACGTCTATGTCCTCGTGGGTGGCCAGGTGCCGCCCGGTGAGATCGCCCTCACGCTGATCGCAGTCGCAGTCTCGGCCGCGGCGTACTTCCTGGTGAACACCGCCACGACCGCTTTCGTCATCTCCATCAGCGAGCGTCAGAGCTTCGTGCACGTGTGGCGCACCAACTACAGCTGGATGCCCGTGAACTTCCTGGCCACCGCGGCGCAGGGCGCGGCGCTCGCGCTCGCATCGCAGGCCCTCGGTGTCTTCGGTGTCGTGGTCTTCACTCTCCCGCTCGCTGTCGCCTGGTACAGCTTCAAGCTGTACATGGCCAAGAGCAGCGAGGTCCGCGCACGCAACGACGAGCTGCAGTCGGTCAATGACATGCTGCGGCGCACCAACGACCGCCTCGAGGAATCGCACCTCTCCGTCATCGGAGCGCTCATCGGTGCCCTGGAGGCCAAGGAGTCGCGCACGGCCAAGGGCGCCGCCCAGACGATGTTCTACTCGGTGCAGGTCGCCGAGCGCCTCGGCTGCTCCGACGACGAGCTCGCCGCGATCAAGCTGGGAGCGCTCTTCCACGACATCGGCACAATCGGAGTGCCCGAGCACCTCCTGCGCAAGCCCAGCGCGCTCGACCCGCAGGAATGGGCCGAGGTCAAGGCGCATCCGGTCATCGGCGCCAACCTGCTCTCCAACGTACCGATGCTCGAGCGCATCCGGCCGATCGTTCTCAGTCACCACGAGCGCTACGACGGCACGGGTTACCCGCAGGGCCTGCAAGCCGACAAGATCCCGCTGGCGGCCCAGATCATCGCCGTCGCCGACGCCTACCAGGCGATGACCCAGAGCCGTCCCTACCGCCCGGCGATGAGCGCCAAGCAGGCTCTGCGCGAGCTGCGCGCCAACAGCGGCACCCAGTTCAACCCGCTGGTGGTCGAGGC
>JANMSU010000273.1:0-3877 GCA_031389835.1 Chloroflexota bacterium | reverse complement strand
GGCGACAGGGTGCGCGTCATCCCGCATGCCGCCGACGACACCTTTCTCGATGACGTCCATCGCGCGTTCCAGGAAGGGGCCGAGGCACTCGTGATGTCGCTCGTCGGCTGCAAGAGCGGCAAGGTCCTGCCGGTCGCGGAGGCGGCGCGCATCGCTCACGACGCAGGCGCGACGGTCATCGTCGACTGCGCGCAGGCGCTGGGTCAGTACCCGGTCGACGTGGACGCGCTCGGCGCCGATGCGTGCGCGTTCCTCGGTTACAAGTGGCTGCACGGCCCTCTCGGCGTCGGCGCGTTCTGGGTCCAGGATCCGGAGCGGTTCGAGAGCACGCGCTTCGGTTGGCGCTCGCAGAGCGCGATGGATCTGGGGGGCGGCGTCACGCTCAAGGCTGAGGCGTCGCGCTTCGAGACCGGGACCGTCGATGCCGGCGCGTTCGTCGGACTGCGGCAGACCCTGGCCGTCCACCGTCAGCTGGGCGCGACGGTCGGGCAGCGCGTGCGCGCGCTGCGGGCGCGGCTGCTCGAGCGCCTCGCGGACCTACCGTTCGACGTCCTCTCGCGCCCGAGCGACCCCACCGGAATCGTCGTGGCCGCCCCACGGGGTGCGCCGGCGCTCGAAGTCGTGGAACGGATGTGGCGCGAGCAGCGCATCGTCGTGAAACACCTGTCGGAGCCGGGGCTGGAGGCGATCCGCATCTCCTTCTGGGCGCTGCATCAGGAAAACGACATCGACCGGCTCGCCGACGCGTTCGCCCGCACGCTTGCCACCCCCGTTCGGTAAGCGCGCACACCCCTTCGCTATCGTTTCCGCCGTGCCCCTTCTGATCGGCCAGGTCGCGATAGTCACCGGCGCCGGCCGGGGGCTGGGCCGCGCCGTGGCGGAGACGCTCGCGGCGCTCGGGGCCTCGGTCGTGCTGGCTTCGCGCAACGCGCCGGAGCTGGACGAGGTCGTGAAGGTCATCAAGCGCGCCGGCGGACACGCCCTCGCGCAGACCGCGGACATCGGCGACGAGCGCCAGGTGCGCGAGCTCGCGCTCGCGACCGCGCGCTGGGTCGGACCGGCGTCGATCCTCGTGAACTGCGCCGGCATGGTCGACCCCATGGCACCGCTGGCGCGCTCCGATGCCGCGCTCTGGCTGCGCAACGTCGCGATCAACGTCGGCGGCACGTACCTTCCGCTGCGCGCGGTGCTGCCGGGGATGATCGACCGCGGATTCGGCCGCATCGTGAACATCTCGTCCGGCTCCGCGACGCGACCGAGTGCGGGCTGGACCGCGTACTCCGCGTCGAAGGCGGCCGTCGAACAGCTCACGCGCAGTCTCGCGCTCGAGATCGACGGGACCGGCGTGACGGCCTGCACCTTCAATCCAGGTGGTATGGACACACAGATGCAGGAGCGCATCCGTCGCGCCGCCGCGTCCGACTTCCCGCGCGCCGACGAATACCGGGAGCTGGCGCGCGAGGGTCGGCTCGTCGATCCCAAGGCGCCCGCACGCGTGATCGGCTACCTCGCGCTGCCGAGCACGCAGCGCAACGGCGAAGTGCTCCAGTACGACGACGAGGAGCTGCGTCGCGCGGTGGAGAGCGCCCTCCCTGGGTAGGCGCTGATGCTCGCGGACGAACGACGCGAGGAGCTGGTGCGCTTCGAGCGCACGTTCAACCTCGTGCGGATCGGCGGCGCCGGTCTCGCTCTCTTCCTCGGGCCGCTCTTCCCGAACCTCGGCGCGTGGTCGCTCGTGCTGCTCGGCGTCGGCCTGCTCATCGTGGCCGGCACCGTCGAAGCCGCGCTCCGTCGCGTGCGCACCACAGACGGCGCGGAGCGGCTCTCTCGGACCGTGTACTTCATCGACCTGCTCGTCGTCTCCTTCGCGATCTTCGCATTCGCCGCCGACCCGCGCTGGACGACCTACATCGTGATGCCGCTGCTCATCATCGCCGGGGGCTTCCGCTTCGGACGACGTGGAGGCCTCGCCGGTGCGGCGGGGATGTCGCTCGCGTATGTCGGCGTCGCGGTCTTCCGCGCGAATACGTACGCCTACGCGCTGGAGCCCGAGCGGATCGTGTTCACGGTCGCCGTGAACTTCCTGGCCGCGTTCCTGATGGCCGGTCTGGTGCGGGAGCTGCGCGGGCTGCGGGGGCAGCGCGAGGCGTTCCTGAAGCAGGCCGCGGAGACCGAGGCGCTCCGCGCGGTCGACCAGCTGAAGAGCGACTTCCTCGCGGCGATGTCGCATGACTTCCGCAGTCCGCTCACCGTCGTGCGCGGAGCGGTGGAGCTCCTCCTTGGCGAGCGACCGGGTGTGCTGACACCGGGCCAGCGCGAGCTAGCCGAGAACGCCGAGCGAAACGTGCTACGCCTCGAGGAGTTCACCGAGGATCTGCTCGAGATGGCGCGTCTCGAGCAGGGCGCCGTCGCGCTCGAGCCGGAGGACCTGGACGTTCGCGTCCTCCTCAGCGAGATCGTTTCTGACCATCAGATCCTCGCCAAGCAGCGCCGCCAGTGGTTCGCGCTCGACGCCCCGACGGACGCGATGACCGTTTCCGGGGACCGCGGTCGGCTCCGGCAAGCCCTGAGCAATCTCGTCGGCAACGCGATCAAGTACGCGCCGAGCGGCACGCCGATCACCGTGCGCGCCGAACGGCAGAACGGCCTCTACCGGATCGCCGTGAGCGATCACGGTCCGGGGATCCCACACGACGAGCGCGGGCAGATGTTCGAGAAGTTCTTCCGCGGGCGCGGCGTCGGGGCGACGCCCGGCGCGGGCCTCGGCCTCTCGATCGCGCGATCGCTGGTCGTGCTGCATGGCGGCACGCTCGATTACGAGGACACGCCGGGCGGCGGCTCCACATTCGTCGTGCGCCTTCCGGCGGAGACGGCGTGAAGGTCCTGATCGTCGACGACGAGCCCGACGTCCGCTCGCTCGTGCGCAGCGCGCTCGTGTACGCGCGCGTGCCGATGGACGCGGTCGAGGCGGCGGACGCCGAGGAGGCACTCGCCGCGGTGGCATCCGAGAAGCCGGACATCATGGTGCTGGACCTCGCGTTGCCGGTGCGCGACGGGTTCTCGGTCCTCGAGGAGCTGCGCCGCACGAGTGACCTGCCGGTGATCGTGTTGACCGCGCGCGGCCTCGAGCACGACAAGATCCGCGGGCTCGAGCTCGGCGCCGACGACTACATGACGAAGCCGTTCAGCCCGCGCGAGCTCCTCGCACGCATCGAGACGGTGCTGCGGCGCACGACGAGCGCCGGCACCGAACCCCGGCGGGGCGTGATCGAAGCGGGCCCGCTGCGCATCGACGTCGGGGCCCGCCAGGTATTTCTCAGCGGCGAGGAGATGCATTTAACGCGGACCGAATTCGACCTGCTCGCGGAGCTCGCGGCGCGGCGCGGTGAGGCGTTACCGCACGAGACCCTGCTCGAGAGGGTCTGGGGTCCGGAATACCGCGGCGAGAACCACTACCTGAAGGTGTACATCGGGCGGCTTCGCGACAAGCTCGAAGACAACGCGTCCGAGCCGCGTCTCATCGTGAACGTGCGCGGCGTTGGCTATCGCCTGAACGTTACCTAGCAGCGGGTCAGCGTTCTGCGGATTTCTCGCGGCCCGCGGGCCGGTAGCTCTTGCGCTTCGCGATCGCGGCCGTGAGGAGTTTGCTCACGCCGGCCGGGTCAGACTGAGCGCGCCGCTCGAGCTCCGTCGGGTTGCGTCCGATGAGCCCGCAGGTCGGGCAGTCGCCGCGACCGTCGAGGCGGCCGTGGCAGTTCGAGCAGTGCACCTCGAACGCCGCTTGCGGCCGGAAGAGACCCAGTTCCTGGGCCTCGGTGATCAGCATCTGAGCGTCTAGCGCCATGTCGTCCTCCTAACCGGAGCCGAGCACCACCGA